>CALVNM010000036.1 GCA_944349735.1 uncultured Clostridia bacterium
TTCCATGGTGACTATGCCGAGCGTGCCGCCGTATTCGTCGAGTACCACGGCGATATGAGATTTATTGGACTGAAGCAACTTGAGAAGATTGCTGATCTTCTCCGATCTGTGTATGAATATGGGCGGCGTGATTATCTTATCGAGAGGCTTGTCGGTGATACCGTCCACCGTATAGAAGTCTTTAAGGTGCAATACCCCTACTATGTCGTCGATATCGTCCTTGTAGACGAGAAGCCGTGAGAATTTGGTCGTAGAGAACATTTTGGCGACTTCTTTCTTGGAGGCGGTTATCGGCAACGCTTCGAGATCCACGCGGTGCGTGAGAATTTCCTCCGCCTTGAGATCGGTAAACTCTATCGCGTTACGCAGAAGATTGCCTTCGTTCTTATCTATACTTCCGTCCTCCTGCACTTCTTCCACGAGCATCAACAATTCCGCCTGCGACATTTTGTCGTCGTTTTTGGGCTTGAAGAAAATATTGATGAACTTCTTCCACATGCCGAAAAGGAAGTTGAGCGGATACAGCACCCAGATAAGGAACTGGATAATGGGCGCGGAGAACATCGAGAACTTCTCAGGGAAATCTTTAGCGATGCTTTTAGGCGAGATCTCGCCGAAAATCAACACGACGATGGTCACCACAACGGTGGAAACGGTAGCGCCGATGTCTCCGTATAAGCTTACGAAAAGTACCGTACCCAACGAAGCCACGGCGATATTGACGATATTGTTACCGATGAGAATCGTAGAAATGAGCCTGTCATACTTTGCGGCGAGGCTCAGTACGAGTTTGGCTCTTTTGTTGCCGTCTTCGGCAAGAGTTTTGAGTCTGGTGCGGTTGAACGAGGAGAATGCCGTCTCGGTCGCCGAGAAAAAAGCCGAAAACAGAACGCATACGAGCATTCCGATTATATATGATACGATTTGTCCTTCAGTTAAATTCATAATTATATTTTACACTCCTTTACATTACATAAAACACAAAAAAACCGCGCCGAAAGTTCTCAACGCAATACTTTCTTCAAAATAGATAAGAAAACCTTTTGTGTTCCGTAAACGTACCGAAAAAACAGTGACGCTCCGAGCCTGCCGGCATAAATTGTCGGTAATAATCGCTACTGTCGCCGTTCAAATCGCTCTCCATTCGTTAAAAGTAACACTCCTTTTGTATATAATAATCGTAAAGATTATATCAAAATATATGACAATCGTCAACAGTATATTGACATTGATGTCATATAATATAGAAAATCGCGATATTTGCGGCGAAAACCCTATAAATATTTATCTTTCATTTCTTGAGATGTAGAAAAATCCGTTGAGATAAGCAAACGGGAAAACTTGCCTTCGCCAAGTATTTCTCCAACCAGCAGAATAGTTGAAAATCGAGCACTTTCAAATGCGATGAGAGGGATTTACCAAAGCGTAAATGAGCGAATCAGAGACATGAAGAAAGGACGCAATCGCGCCCTTATCCTCGCTGTGGTGCGGCCGATGGGACTTGAACCCATACGGTCTCCCATACGCCCCTCAAACGTACGCGTCTGCCTATTCCGCCACGGCCGCACGAATGACTGTATTTTTGTCACGCAAGTTATATTATCATATCGGGGATTTTTTTGCAACAGTTTTTCTCAACTTTCGCAAATTATCCCCGACACATTTTTTAATTAAGGTTCTTTGGGGCTTACATACCCCGTATCGCCCGCTTATTTTTTGTTTATTACGCTTTTGACACGTCTCATAAACCGAGTTAAAGCGACTTTGAACGGCGCGCGCGGTATGCGCCCGTCGCTCGCGTATGCGGTAATCTGCTCGATATAAGGCTTTTCTCTGCAGGACTCTATCACGATTCTCAATAAATCCGTTTTGACGGGCTTGCGGAATAGCGCTATACGATTGAAGCCTATGGTTGTACCGTCGTATACTTTGGCTTCACCCGATTTATGCGCCGCATAAATCGAGTATTTCTCCACTCGTTGAGAAAACGCTACGTTTTCGACGAGGCGCACCTTGTCGATACGCGTAGCTTCCTTGAAACGCATCACTATCTCGTAGCGGTCCGCTTCCTCGGCGGGCGTGTAAAAACTGTTGGCGTCGTAGGAATTCTTGTTATAGGAATTTACCAGCACGTTACGTATCTTGTTGGAGCCTTCGTGCGGCGGCGCGTCTATCGCAATTACGTCTACAGGCTTAGCGAACGCCGAACGGATACGGTCGCCGAGTTTGACGAGTTTATCCACGTCGACGTCGTTTATTCTGCCGGTAGTATCCGGAGGTACGTTGAGCAGAAGCAAGCTGTTGCCGCCAACCGAAGTATAGTATATGTACATAAGATTATTGACAGATCTGACGAGCCAATCCTGACTCTTATGATAGAACCAGCCGGGGCGGATCGAAACGTCTACCTCCGCCGGCGACCAAACGAATTCGTCGTAGTCTTTGAGAAATTCTCTGCTCCCGAGATCTTCGCCGAGGATGTCTACCGGACGGCGCATATTCTGTCCTTCGCTTTGCTGGCTAGCCGCCATTATGACCTGCGCGCCGACGTTCATGCGCGGTATCACGTTCCATTCGCTCTCACGGGCACAGCCGGCTTCGTTTCCCACCCACCTCACGTCGGGACCGCAATTCGATATTACGGTATTTGGACTGAGTTTACGGATAAGGGCATAATAGCGTTCGAAATCATACGCCTGAGGCTCTTTCCCGTCCGCCGCCGCTCCGCACGCTCCGTCAAGCCATACACAGAATATTTCCCCGTATCCGGTAAGAAGCTCGGTAAGCTGAGCGCAATAGAAATCATCATACTTATCCGTTCCGTAATATTCTGAGTTCCTGTCCCATGGCGAAAGATAGATCCCGAATTTCATGCCGTGCTTCTTGCAGTTATCGGCAAGCTCTCTTACGACGTCCCCTTTACCGTTCTTGTACGGGCTGTTCTTGATCGAATATTCGGTAGTCTTTGTCTGCCACATACAAAATCCGTCGTGATGCTTGGCGGTAAAAATTATACCTTTTGCGCCGGCATATTTAAGTACCTTGACCCATTGTTCGGTATCCTGTTCCGACGGATCGAATATCTCGGGCGGTAAAGTCCCGTCGCTCCATTCTTTGTTGCCGAAAGTATTCAGCCCGTAATGAATGAATGCGTTGAAATTATCTCTTTGTATGGATTTCTGTACTTTGCTCGGCACTACCGAGGTGTACAGATCAATCCTTGCGTCTTTATTTACGGCGGTCATAAATTACTCCTTATATTCGAATTTGCCTTGTCTATAGTATATCCACTGCGCGAGATTGACGGGTTTAAGGAATACTATAAGGCGTTTAAAATTATCTATTATCGCGCTGTGCGCGGGTTTGATGTCGGCTACGCTTTTCACCGTGAAATCGTCGGGTCTGTAGCCATCATAATACGGCATGGTAAGCGTGACCCTTTCTCCCGGCAGCATGTCGAACCAGTTATCGTTCATAGGTAAAGAAGATACGGCGTTACTTACGCATACGAGACGCGCGTATTTATCCGATTCCAGCGTGATGACTATATCCTCGCTTTTTTTCTCGCAGGATAACTTTACTTTGACATCCGGTAAACGGAGTTTCTTTTCAGGAAGGAAAATCAGCGTCTTGCGGTTGACTATCCTATTTCCGTCTGATATTTCGGCGACAAGGAGAGTGCTTTTCCTGTCGTATTCGGACAATTCAGCATCGGACAATTCTTTAACCACGGCAACCGATACGGCATCGGCACGGAAATTAACCGAATCCGTGAAAAGTTCGCCCTTCTCGAAATCTACTATAGAATACTTCAGCACAAGATCACGCGGAGTGCGCGTATCGTTGATCACATATATTTTGACTCCGTCTTTACCGTCTTCAAGCGATACGGCTACCGGCGCATTGAAATGCCGCGCCTGGTACTGCAACGCTTTGTAATTACCGTAATAATCTATACTCGACCAACTCGCGACAGGCCAGCAATCGTTGAGCTGCCAATACATTGCGCCGTTGGTTCTGGGTCTGTTCCTGCGCCAGAATTCCGTAGCGTCCTTAATGCTCTCCGCCTGGCAAGCCTGGCTTAAATATACGATGTCCTCGGGTTTTTCGGGCAACCTGAAGCGCGATGCTACGTAATACTCCGTTTTCGCGTTACCTCCTATACATTTCTGATGTCTCAGGAAAAGGTCGGAATATATATCGAAAGGCGCGCCGCACGAAAACGCATTGACCGTCTTGATGTCGGGCAGACTTTCGAATCCGAATTCGCTGCAAAAACGCGTATAACGCTTACGGTAATACTTTACGTTCTGCAAGCCGTGCCAGACAGCCCACAAATGGGTATCGCCGACGTTATCTGCCGCCACACCCTTATTAAATGCAATACCTATAGGAGATCCCGGAGTATACGGCGTATATACGTCGTATTTACGTATCTCCTTCTCGAGCGTTTGCCAGAAGTATTTCTCCTCGCCTGCCGAATACTTCTTATGCAACAGAAGCATCGCCACGTCGGATTCTATCTCGTTGTTTCCGCACCAGAGAGCAAGCGACGGATGATTGCGCAGACGTTTTACGTTGTACTCCACCTCTCTGACTGCGTTCTTTACGAAACCCTCGTCGTATAACGGATACGGTCTGCAGGCGAACATGAAATCTTGCCACACGAGAATTCCGCGCTCGTCGCACATATCGTAAAATTCGTCGCTTTCGTAAAAGCCTCCGCCCCACACTCTGATCATGTTGAAGCCCGCTCTTACCGCGGCGTCGAGATGGTAAGCAAGCCTGGTTCTGTCCACTCTGTCCGGCATTGAATCCGCAGGGATCCAATTTGCGCCTTTCACGAAGATCGGCACCCCGTTCACGATGAAACGGAAATTTCTGCCGAATTTGTCCTCCGAACGATCAAGCTCGATAGTCCTCAAACCGACTTTTACGCTACGCGAAATTACGTTGCCGTATTCGTCGGTTGTCGAAAGCGTCACGGAATACAGCGGTTGACGCTCGCTTTCGCTAAGATCGGCGCACCACCAAAGCTTGGGCTTATCTATAAATATGTCTCTGCTGAAAGAAGCGCTGGCTATACCTTTCTTAACTATGGTTTCGCCGCACGGAGTTTCCACGGAAACAGTGTATTCGGATCTTGTATTCCCGGAGATTTCCGCATTGACTTTCAGCGTTACGGCTCCGTCGGCATGTTCCTGTTCCACATAAAGATCCGCTATCCTTACGCTTCCACCATAATCTATATATATCTTCTTGGTGATGCCGCATACGGGGATAACGGGTCCCCAGTCCCAACCGAAGTGGCATTGCGCTTTACGAATGAACGTGACGGACTGAAGCCCGGCAGTACTGCCGGAAACATTGAGACGCTTCATCTCCTTCTCTGCATAAGGTCTCGGAGCCGCAAAAACTATCGAGATTTCGTTTTCACCCGCCTTGATATAAGGTTTTATGTCTATGCGATAGCCTATGAAAGAATTGCAATCGCTGAAAACTTCTTTTCCGTTGAGGAAGATACGAAATACGGTATCGAGCATGTCGCAGCAAAGTTCCGCGCGCGCACTCCCGAGCATATCTTCGTCTGCCGTGAAAGTTCTCTTGTATTCCCAGTCGTGGTCGCCGAGATATTCGGTATCTTTTTCATTTGTTCCTATGAAAGGATCGGGTATCCTGCCCGCCCTGAGCATATCGGTATAATTACTGGAAGGCACTTCGGCTTCTATCCATTCGCCTTTCGCAGTAAGGTCGCGCATCGCCCATTTGCCGCATAAATCGAAAATCATGTTTCCCTCCGCGCGTCTGTTATGTCAAACGCTGTGTTTGTATTTATCCAGAATATAAACAAGTTTATCCTTATTCGCTTCGTCAAAATTCAATTTTGTCGTAGCGGAATTGACGGTATCGAATCCGTTCTTATCTCCGCAAAAAAATATAGTCGAGCCGTCTATCTCATATTCGCAGAAATGCGCCCAATCTATGAAACGGAAAGGCACGATAACGCCGGAGTCAAGCACCGCGCACTGCGTTCTCATCATAATAATCAGGACCGCGCCGAGGCAAGCGATTATTATAAGGATAGATATACAGGGCGCGTAATGACCTGCTACCGCCATGACGACGATATCGGTCACAAGACATATCCCCAACACGGTAAGAGCGAATACAGGCCATTTACTACGCTTATATAACGGTATAAGCACGATCGCCGCGCTGAATCTTCTGTTCAAAGCGATCAACTTGCGAATCACGTATACGCTCCAAAGAAGCGTAACAGCCGCAAGCAGTACGAATACGACGTCGGTAATTATCTCTATCATGCTATAATCGCGCCTGTCACAAAGCGCGTCCCTCCTCGGAATTTATATACTTTCTCCGTTGCGGAAGTAGTCCGCAGACGATATAATTATCTCTCGCATGAGCGAAGGTTCAAATTTAAGGAATGCCGTTTTCTCCGGCAAGCAGAAGAATCCGAGCACCCTCCCTGCGGGTGAAGTAAGCGCCGCTACCGCGTCCGAAGAGCCGTCGGGATTATATGGATAGGCTCTCGTCGGAAAACCGTGGCAATCGGCATACTGCGCCGCGATCTGTCCGCCGAACGCCATTTGCCCGAGCAGTTCCTGACTTGCGTAGAAACGCATGTCTCTGCCGCCCTGCGCTACGTAGTAATACGATCCTACGCTCGTAGACGTCAGCATCGGAGACAGGTTGTTGGATATTCTCAGACGTGCAAGGCGCGACATGATACCCTGTTTTTCGGGTTCCGTCAGCCCCGGCGTTCCAATGAGAGAGTGTTCCGCATTTCCGTAAGCTAAATAACCGAGCTTCATGAGCGCTCTGGAGCCTTCGCCAGTGGAAAGGACAAGACCGTCGTTACGGAATATAAGTTCGTTCACCGCGTCAAGCACGGCAGGTCTATGTAAAATATCGTAAAGTCTGTTATCGGCGGAATTACCGCCGTAAGAAGATCTTCCGCATATTATAAGCATATCCGTAGAGGCTATGCGTTCCCTTACTTTTCGTTGCATAGCCGTGGACGCGACCGTGTCTTTACCGAAAAACATGGAATTAACGTTGAAATCGGCGGCAGTTGCAAGGCTTTGTATAGCAAATTCGGAAGAAAAATCGCAATGAAGTATCGTCATCGTCGGACGATCCAATGCAGATCGGCGTTTGACGGTAGCTTTTACGGCTACAAGCGCCTGGCTCACTCTGTCGGAAGCATCGTCGGCGAAAGGATAGCGCGAAAGATATCTAGATATCTCGCTTTGACTGAGAAAAATATCAGCGCTTTTAAGTATCCCCGTATCGTCCGCAACGCCCACATATTCGCAATCGAAAGCAGCAAGTTCCTCTATGTCTTGTACCGCGAGCAAAAGATCCCCGGTTGCGTTGCGAACGCCGTCGGTCTCGAAAGAAGCGAACGAAAAGCCCGACCCGTTCCCTGCAGTACCTTTTACTACCGAGCCGAGAACAGAATCTTCTATCAACCGACCCGCAGTAATGTTGCCCGTTCCGATATTGATATTTATAGCGGCAGCAAGTTTTAACACATATTTGAAATCTGGTATGCCATATTCGTCTCTCGGAATACCCAATCTGAATAGTTTGTCTCCTTTCTTAAAATTAGGCGATATGAGCAGAGATATGGGTGCGGATCCGGTAGCTGTGACCGAGAATAACGGCGTATCGTTCCTCAATCTCGTCATTTCCGCGCCCGTAGAAAGATTGGCAAGAGACAAAGAGTTCTCTACGTACAAACACGCGAGCGCTCTTTCCAACAACAACCCCCTGCCGTCCCGCGTAGTTTCTCCGGTAAACAGAAGGTTGGTGTTGAGCGCAATATTATATATAGACACTCCGCTGACGACTAATTTCATGACTGCGGTAAGTACTGTGTTGACCGTATCCGAGAAAAGATCGTAACCGTGGTATTGCGTACCGACAGCAGATGCATTGAAAATATCTTCGTATCTGTCAGGTGAGGGCGTTATAGCCACTATCTGTGCAGGCGTAGACTGATATTTGCCTATATATGGGGGCAGAACCGATTTCGCGGAATTAACTCCGTTGAGTCCCGATTCTGCCTTGAAATTTCCCTCGGTAAGCTTCCTTTTAACCGCTTCTATGTCGTCAGTCACCGTGGTGACCGCAGCGATACTATGGGGCTTTTCATCGATTCGGAATATGCATAAATCATGACTTCTATGCCTTAATACCGGCAAATGTAACTTGACTACTTCCGTATTCGCCACGTTTATGCGTATAAAGTCGCGCGCCGTGATCTTACCTATGACACACGACGCATAATCGTATTTATCAACCAAAGAAAGTATTTTCGAAACGTTCTGTCTGCGAACGACTACGACTGTGCGTTCCAAGTGACGACCGGTTACGAAATCCACTATTTTGCCTTTAGCCGCGAAATTATCGGGAACGTTGATCTCAAATCCCTTGCCGGATGTGATCAATTCATTCAGAATACCGTCGTCACAGGCATATATGCGCGATATAAGTTTTTCAGAATTGCAATCTTTGAGGAAATCCGAGAACTCTTTGAGACCATCTCTTTCGGTATTTTTGTAGGTGATCAGCAATATCCTGTCGCCTCTGAATATCTCGGCGGAATTCGAATCGTAATTATCTCGCGTGAAAAGTACGGTAGCCTTGGTAAACGGTGCTTCTGACGTAACGGAAATGTCACCGCCGTAATCGAAAGCGGAAAGATCGAGACTTTCTGCATATATTCCGAAATTCTTCGCTTCTCTTAAAGGGCAGTTACCGAATTCTTCCCTTACTACGGCGACTGGAATACCTCCTGACACAACTCCAATAACTGCGGCTCTGCGCAATGCACTTTCCGCATCTATATCCCATCTGCTGACTATATCCGCAAAATAGCGCGTACGTCTGCCTTTCTCGTAACACTCACATTCGAGCGAAGACTTGCCGTACGAGTAACGTATTACGTCTCGGCTGTCGGAAATTACCGCCTTCACGCTTGAGGACAAAAGATCTTTGAGTGTGCGCGGTGAATCCGAACCGAATTCTTTACGTAATTTTTCGTAAAGCTTAAGCGCCTTTATGACATGCGGGTTGTCCGTTGCCAGTTCTGTCTGCGAAATGGTTCTGTCGAGATAGCCGTTACCCGACGACCAATACGAATCCACTACTTTCAGCGCAAGGACAGTCGGAACATTGGACGAATTGAAATATTTACGAAGATTTCTGAGAGATTTTAAAGATAACCGTAAATTAAGATCTTTTTTCAATTTCAGCAGAACGTTATCACCGAAATGCTGGAAGCCGTTGATCTTCTTGGTAGCGGCATAGTCCGAGAAGTCCGCATGATCGGACTTCTCGGTATTTATCTGAGTTTGCTTATTGTTAAATGAGATCATGCCGCGATTATTGAATCTCCGAATACGGAATTATAGGCCTCGTCCGCTTTGTAATTCTCTATTAACTCGCTCCTGACGCTTAAAGTGCAAGAAAGCGCTATTCCGTCAAAGGCGTCCGTAGCGGCATCGATATAATTGGCTGTCTCTAATCTGACTGCGCTCAGCGCAAAAGCGCCCTCGAAAGCTTTTTCACCTATATATTGCAATGCAGAGGTTGAATTGACCGCAAAGGACACGAGATCCGCACAGTATGAGAAAGCTCCTGCAGCTATTGCGGTGAAGCTGTCGTCAAGTACCAATGCGGCATCGTTTCCGAGAAATTTGACGAGTACGGTACCAACCGAAACGTATTTGCCGTCGGCGGATACGTTCAGCGTGCCGATAACGTCGTCAAACGCGGAATATCCTACTATTTTCAATCCTTCTCCGCCTGTGATCGAAGACAACTTATAACAGCCTCTGAACGCGTATTCGCCTATCTCCGTCAGGCTCGAAGGCAAAGACACTATGACCAGGTTTTCACAACCGTCGAAAGCATAATCACCAATGGAGCCGAGGACAGAATCCGTTCCCGCCGCAAACTGCGTAAGATCGACGCAACCTGCGAATGCTCCGCCCCGTATCGTCTCTACGCTGTCGGGAAGGACGAATGAATCCTGACCTTCGTATCCGGGAGCCATACGATATATAATCTTGCGATCGCCCGAATACAGAACACCTCCCTCGAAAACGAAGTTTTGATTAGAGCTTAACTCGAATTCTTCTATACCGCTGAGCGCGGCAAACGCGTTATCTCCTATCGTCTCGAGATTGGCGGGCAAACTTATCGTAGTCACATATATTATTTTGCTGATATCGTTGAATGCGTAAGGCGCTATTGCCTTCACGGGCTTCCCTTCGTAAGTTTCCGGTATCCTGAGATCGATATAGGAGAATTCCGCCGCTTCGGAATGGAAATCCGTAACGGTATAGGAGACGACGGTCTCTCCGTCATCTGCATAAACGGGAGAATATACCAGTCCGTCGGTACCTTTTAGCCTGTCGATCCACCTTGCATAGAACACGGTATCCTTTGAGAAATAATATCCGTTACCGAAATCTACTTTGACAGTTGCAAATTCCGGATCGGTATACCAGCCGTCGAAGATGAAATCGCTGGTCAAGCCATCGGGAGCGTCGGGATAATAAGGTTCGGACAGCATGGATTCTATCTGCGCGACGGTATCAACGATATAGTTGGTGCCGTGTTCGTAAGAATATATATCTCCGACGCGCACAAACTCGTTGATATATCCTGACTCTTCAGTACCTTTGATAGTCATATTCATGAAAGTAACGCTGTACTGTTTGGGCTTGACTATCGGATAGAACGCTTTATCTAGCAGAACATCGCCGCTGTTATACTCGTGGAAATCGTTGATCTGTATTCCTTCGGACCCGATGTTGGCGAAAAGATATTCCGCCCACGCGCCGCTTATACCCGAATTCCATACGGTGGGATCGGTACCCGGCGTAACGCCTGTGGCGCCCGCTTTAATACATAGATAGAACGAGCCTCTGTAGTAGACTATGTCGTTGAGCGCATACGTTGCGGATTCGTCATATACATAGTAATCGTCGGTACGGGTACGCCACCCTATCACTTCCTGTCCGGCATAGGGCGACGAAGAATCGAAGATTATTTCCGGAGGAACGACGAATCCGCCGGGAGCGACGTATCTTTCCTGACTGAAAACTATCTCTCCGTTATCGATCATTATAAACTGAACTCTGTAATCGGACTCTATCGCTTTTGCATAGAACGTCACGGCGCCTGAAACGGTCCACGGGAATTCCACGAGGTTAGTGTCGAGACTGCGATTCGAATACCACTCTATTTCGTAATATTTGGGATCGTAATATTCCGAAAGATCTATCGCATCCTGTATCACCGTGCCGTAAGGATATACGTAAGTCTCCACGACTTCGCTTCCGCCGCTGACGGAAGTGTAGAACGAGAATTTTATGTCGTAATTGATCGGAGTATATTGCGCACAGACCTTTACATCGGACTTAAGTATCAGAGAATCGAGATCGGTAGGATATAAATGTCCGTCGGAAGCCAGCGTGACCCACACGCCGGTATATCCTTTACGCTCCGGTACTACCGGAACGCTGTCAACGGTCTGACCGTATTCCGCGGTACGCGTAATCGGTCTTCCGTTAGTATCAGTGACGGGTACCTCAAAATTCTCGTCGCTGTAGAATGACATCGTGAAGGTCTTGACTTCGTACAAAGCCCACACCACCATGTCTTTAGTGGCTTTACCGTAAACGGGCGCAACTCCGGTAGATATATCCACCCAATATCCCGTAGAACTTTCGACTCCGGGGAATACGGGTATAGGCTCTACGTCAGTGGTCAAAGTTGTGTTATAAGGTACTTCCGCGACATAGCAACCGCCGCTTATGTACTTGCCGTCGTATATCGCGACGTTCTGTTTGTATTCGGTAAATTTACCGTCGAATATCTCCTCGCCTCCGTGCCAATGTTCGGACACGAAAGTCAGTCTGACTATCTTAACGGTATAATACAGTCTGACCACAGTGTCGGATTCTATGGTCAAAGTTTTGTCTTCCGCATCGGCAGAAATAAATGTAGTAGTCTCCGGATCGAACTGCTCTCCTGCGGCAAGCACGTAATATCCCATGAAGTCGTAACCCGTTTTTACGGGCGCCTGAATAAGTTCGGTAACGGTACCGTGCTCTATACCGTCTGTTTTGCGCACTTGACCGTCGGATACGGTCTCGAGATAGCTTAGATACTGTAACGAATACTTACGTTGATCGGACCATTTTGCATAAAATGTGGTATCGCGCGTCACGGTATACGGTGCCACCACTTTGGCTCCGGTATAATTATCGCTCACATACCAGCCCACAAAGTCGTAGCCCGCTCGGACAGGCTGTTCCAATACGTTTACGACACCGTCTCGGTAGGTTACCTTCAGGATCGAATTACCCTCTTCGTCCGTCTCAGGAGTAAGTCCGGCGCCGGTAAATTCGCCTTGTCCCGCGTTATAGGTCACGGTATAGTAGACTTCTTCCACTTTCGGCAAGACACGTACAGTAATGTATAGTTTAGCGCCTTGATATGTGACAGTCACCGTCGTAGTTCCGGGCGTAGACACTTTAGCCTTGTCCTCTGCCGAGATCATACTGTCGGTCACCTTAACCTGATTGATCACGCTGCCTTGATCGTCGTATACGAAAAAGCTGAACACGGTCCAGTCAACCTCGCCTTCGGTAAAAGTATAAGCACCGGTATCCGCGTCATAATATGCCGCAGACGTATTAGGATTCAGTTCCAGAGAATATCCGCTTTTTTCCTCGTTCGTACAACCGACGATCAAAGCGGCTGTCAAGAGAAGAGAAAGAATAACGAATACGAATTTGGACTTGCGCATATGAGTGATTCCGTATAATTTAATTTATTAAAAATAATATAACACCTCTTGTCCGCTTTGTCAATACGCACATATACGAATTGTGCGCACGCGCATACGCTTGCAATAATCTAACAAGACGTGTACAATATCACTATGACTCTGCAACGAGCGATAAACCACTTAAGGAGATACGAATATGAAACTCGAAATACTCGGCTGCCACGGTCCGTATGCCGGAAGACCGGGCGAAGCCACGAGCGGCTACCTCGTACGCTATGGAAACACCCGACTCGTAGCGGACTTGGGTAGCGGTACCCTCGCGCGGCTTCTAGACTCGGTTACTCCTGACAAAATAGACGGGATCTTCCTCTCCCACCTTCACTACGACCATACGTCCGATATGCTGACGCTCAAGTATGCTCTCGAGAACACCCCTATCGTCATCGACGTATTTGCAGCCGAGCAAAAGACAAATTGGTATCTTGAGCTACTGAATTCAAAAAATTTCAATATCGTACCTATCGCTACGGAAACCCAATATAAATGCGGAGATTTGAAACTTGTATTTTTTAAGGTTGAGCATCCGGTGGAAACATACGCAGTAAAAATCAAAGGAGACAAAACTCTATTCTACACCGGTGACACGGTATACTTTGAGGGACTCGAAAAAGCGGCTGAGGGCGCCGACGTCATACTTGCAGACTGCGCCAAGCCAGACTATTTCCGCGGACCGCACATGGTCAAGCGCGACGCATTGAAACTCGTTCGTGCGACGGGCGCGAAGCTTATCGTCACGCATATAGCGTCCGGCTACGACGCAAAAACGTTATACGCCGACATACCGGAAGCGGAAATAGCAGAAGAAGGTAAAGTGTACGAGTTATAATTATCCCCGCGATTTACGCGAAGTAGAAACTCGATATAAAAAAGTCTTTTAACCGCGGTAAAAACATTGACAAAGCCATACCGCTTTGCTATAATAGCATAGCATTCAAAGAATACCTCGGGGATATGGCTCAGTTGGTAGAGCGATGCGTTCGCAACGCATAGGTCAGGGGTTCGAATCCCCTTATCTCCACCAAGTCAAAATAATCCGAACCTGTTGGTTTCAGCCGATTGGTTCGGATTTGTCTTTTATATCGAAATGATTTAAGATTCACGAATTATAAAGCGGAGGATTGCAGGGCATGGTAATCCTCCGCTTTTACTCAATTTTGAAAAAGCTTTATAAACTTTACGAACCGCCCTTGATTTTATTTACTAATTGGAGTATAATAAAAAACGACTATATACCTTAACTTATATCAATATCAGACGTATGGAGGAATACAGCATGGCAGCAATCAACGATCTCATTCGACAGATTGAGGATAAAAATTTGCGTGAACGTTTGCAGCAGGAGGTCACGCGTCTGAGTAAGCAGAAAAAGTTTGGGCTTGTGTTTGAGGAGCACTTGCCTGAATGTACGCCGCTTTACGGTATCCCGGTGCGCCGTGGTTCGCTTGTTGCGCTCAAAGGCGAGGACATACGCGATGTGTATTTTGTGGCCTCTGTATCTGCCGACATGGCTGAAATTGTGAGCAAGGCAACGGGCGAAAAATCTGAGCATCGGGTGGATTGTCTTGTTGCGGTTGCGCAGTTTGGAGAGCCTATTTTCCCGTCCCTTATCCCAATTGACAGGGTAGAAAATGCGCCTGACAGTAAGCTGTGGCATACGCTGATCGAAGCTGACAATTTTCATGCATTGCAACTTCTTGAATACCTCTATCCGAAACAGGTGGACTGCATTTATATAGACCCGCCCTACAACACGGGAGCGCGGGATTGGAAATACAACAACGATTATGTAGATTCTTCTGACAGCTACCGTCACAGCAAATGGCTGTCCATGATGCAGCGACGACTGAAGATTGCTAAACAGATTCTCAATCCCGAAAACTCGGTGTTGATCGTCACGATTGATGAAAAGGAATATTTGCACCTCGGCTGTCTATTGGAAGAAATGTTCCCCGAAGCGAGAATACAGATGATTAGCAGTGTTATCAACCCATCTGGCTCTGCTCGAAAAAACATTTTTAGCCGAGCGGAAGAATATATCTATTTCATTTTTTTTGGCGACGCTTGTGTATATCCCCATACAACGGACATGATTCATCCACCTAAAGAAGATTTGCAAGTGCGTTGGGCAAGCCTGCTTAGAAGTGGCAGCAATAGTTCGAGAAGCGCACGCCCGAATTTGTTTTATCCTGTTTTCTTTGATAGAGAAACGGGGAAATATGTTGGTACAGGAGAATCTCTTACTTTAAGCCAAGACAAAAATGAGACTATTGTGCCAGATGGTTGTTTTGCCGTATGGCCTACAAAAGCAAACGGCGAAGAAGCAAGGTGGACATTATCGCAAGATACATTGGCAGAAAAAATTAATCGCGGTTACGTTAAGTTCGGATCGTGGAAAAAGGGTGCAGAAACGCGAACGATAAGTTATCTTTCAGAAGGTATGGAACAAGCCCTTTTGAATGGAGAACTTGAAATTCTCGGCAAAGACGAAGATGGAACTTTGATTACGGGACGTTCATTTAAGCCGATTGTCCCCCTTACTGTCTGGAATCAGCCTTCTCATGGCGCTGGCGATTATGGGTCAAGTCTACTTCTTGATATTTTTAAGACAAAACGCTTTACTTTTCCCAAATCCTTATACGCAGTAAGGGACACACTAAGGTTTGTAGTAAAAGAAAAAAAAGATGCACTTATTGTTGATTTTTTTGCGGGCAGTGGAACTACACTTCATGCAGTCAATCTGCTCAATACAGAGGACGGTGGCAACCGTCGCTGCATTATGGTCACGAATAACGAAGTGTCTGATGATGAAGCAAAGGTTTTGAAAAAGCATGGCTATCAGCCAGGAGATGAGGAATGGGAAAAGCTCGGTATCGCTCGATATGTCACCTGGCCTCGAACCGTGTGCAGTATCAAAGGACATGATATAAATGGAAAGCCGCTGC
>CALVNM010000037.1 GCA_944349735.1 uncultured Clostridia bacterium
GGAAAGGCTTGTTGTTCCACATCAGCTTGAAGTTCTCCTTGAGGCTGTTGGACTTCTCCGAAGCGGGCACGCGCTCCCTGATGTTGGGACCGACGAGCTGGAAAAGCGCGCAACCCACTATGCCGAATATGACCGCGGCGATAAGGAAGCCCCAGCGTTCGCCCTGTCGGGTGGCTTCGGCAAGCGTTTCGTCGACGATTAGGTACTTGGTGAGCGATTCGTACGGAAGCCCCGCCTCGAGTCCCGACGCGAACGCTTCGGTATTCGCGGCGGCGGTGGCTTTGATCGCCTCCCACGCTTCGACCGTTCCCGCGAGGTTCACCCCTATTTTCTCGGTTATCGCACCGCCTATGGCAAGCGCGAAGGGCTGAATTGCAAGAAGGGTGACGCCCGCGCCGATACCGCCGAAGATACGGGCGAGCGAAAGGAGCTTGTTACGGTCCTTCTCGTCCTCCGTCATCAGCGCGGTCACGCCCCACAGCGGAATGTCGCCCACCGTGTAGGTCATTCCCCAAAGGATATAGGTGAACGCCGCCCACGCGATTATCAGCACGTTGAGCGCCGTCTGCCCGTCCCTGTAAAATCCGAAATTCACAAAGCACAGCGTCGTGATTATGAATATCGGCAGCGGTACGTAGATGAGATAAGGTCTGCACTTACCCCATTTACTGCGCGTCTTATCCACGATCGTTCCCATCATCGGGTCGTTCATGGCGTCCCACACTCTCGCCACCGCCATTATAACGGTGACCGCCATTGCGGGGATCAGCAACGTGAACTGGAGATAATACGCGAGCGCGGAGCCCACTATGTTGTAGATGATGTTCTGCCCGACCATTCCCAAAAGATACATATTGCGTTCTTTCGGGGTATACGTGTTGAGTTTGCGTCCCGCTTCGGGTACCGCTACGGCTGTCGCGTTATCCATAAATTCACCTCTCGATATTTGGCTATTTTAATTATAACCTACGCCCGCGCGCCAGTCAATAGCGAATATCTTTTCTCTTGTATATAAAAAACACCCGTATCGCTTTATCCGTAATAATGCGGTACGGGTATCGTATTTGTCGGGCGCGGTTGCCCGAACATAATGTTTATGACGTCTATTCGCCGAGCGCGTTGATAAGGTTCATCGCCTGCGTGGCGGCGCAGGCGCCGTCCGCCACAGCGGTGGTGAGCTGTCTTACTTCCTTCGTGCGGCAGTCGCCCGCGGCGTACAACCCCGCCGTGCGCGTCTTCGTATCCTCACCCGCCACGATGAATCCCTGCTTATCGAGATCGACGAGATCCTTAAAAAGAGCGTTATCCGGCACCTGCCCTATCGCCACGAAAAGCGCGGGAGTACGGAGCGTGAAACGCTTATCGCCCTTCGTTTCCTTGAATACGACGCCCTCGAATTCCTTATCGCCCGCGAAGTCCGCGGCAATATAGTCGGGAATAATATCGACGTTTGCGCGTGCGCGAAGCGCTTTTTCGAGCGCGGGTTCGCCGAAGAAGCGGTCGAACATCGTGACTACCGTCACTTTGGAGCAGATGTCCGAGAGCATCAGCGCGTACTGGAGCGCGGTATTGCCGTCTCCTACGAGCGTTACTTCTCTCCCTGCGTACAGCGCGCCGTCGCAAAGCGCGCAGTAATAAATGCCGTTACCGAGGAAATCCTTTTCCTTTTCTATGCCGAGATGACGGTGTTTCACCCCCGCCGCTATCACCACCGCGAGCGAAGTATAGCTGCGGTAGTCGGTGGTCACGGTGAAAACATCTCCCTCTTTCGATACCGAGGCGACAGTTTCGAGCTCGAAATCGGCTCCGAGATCGGTGATCTGCGTAAACAGGTTTTCCGCAAACTCGGCGCCCGCGATCTCCTTGATCGACGGGAAATTCTGCACCTTGGGCGAAAAAGCTATCTGCCCGCCGAAGGTCTCCTTCTCCAGAACGAGTACCCTCTTGCCGCCGCGAAGCGCGTACAGCGCCGCCGTCATTCCCGCGGCGCCCGCTCCGATAACTATTACGTCATAGTCGCGTTCGATCATCTTTTACCTCATTCGAAAGCCCGCTTTCGCGCGGGCTTTTCTCCGTTATTTTCCGCGTATGCGGAGCTTATTATTGATGTTCCTCGATATACTTCTTGATATTGGAAGCGTTCTCGTATCTCACGCCGTCGGGAGCGATGAGCGTGGGCGCCTGCTTGATGCCGTTGGCGATGAACAGCTCCTTGTTTTCCTCGGCAACCACTACCGTGTAAGGAAGTTTCGCCTTGTCGAGCATCATCTTCACCATCTTGCAGTTGGGGCAGGTGGAAGTAGTGTACAGCACCGCTTCGCCCGTTCCGAGCGTATAGGGAGCTTCGTCGCAGGCGCAGAAGGTGTGCATGTGCGGAGTGTTGTATTTAGCCACGTCGTACACTTTGCGCTCCTTGAATTCCTGGGTCTTACCGTCGTTCCAGTTCTGTACGGGACGGTAGTAACCGGTGATACGCGAATATACTTCGGTCTTTTTGCCGCAGGTCGGGCACTCGTACACTTCGCCCGAAATATAGCCGTGATCCTTACATACCGAATAGGTAGGACTCAGAGTATAGTACGGGAGACGGTAGTTCTCGGCAATCTTGCGCACAAGGTTCTGCGCCGCTTTCCAGCCGGGAAGTCTTTCGCCCAGGAAGGCGTGGAACACCGTGCCCGAAGTGTACAGCGTCTGCAGCTCGTCCTGAATGTCGAGCGCGGTGTACACGTCCTCTGTAAATCCCACCGGCAGGTGCGAGCTGTTGGTATAGTACGGGGTCTCGCCCTTCTTCGAAGCGGTTATGATGTCGGGATACTGCGCGACGTCGTGCTTCGCGAGACGGTAGCTCGTCGATTCCGCGGGAGTGGCTTCGAGGTTATAGAGGTCGCCGTACATCACCTGATAGTCGCTCAAACGCTCTCTCATATGGTTAAGAACGTCTTTGCAGAATTGCTGCGCCTTGGGATCGGTAAGATCCTTGCGCACCCAGTTGGCGTTCAGACAGGCTTCGTTCATGCCGACAAGCCCTATCGTCGAGAAATGGTTGTCGAGAGTGGCAAGATAACGCTTGGTGTACGGGAACAGACCGTTGTCGAGAAGCTTCGTAATAACCTGACGCTTGACGTGCAGGGAGCGCGCCGAAAGATCCATCATCTTGTCGAGTCTCGTATAGAAATCCCTTTCGTCTTTCGCAAGATATCCTATACGCGGCATATTGATGGTCACCACGCCGATACTTCCCGTAGATTCGCCGGAGCCGAAGAAGCCGCCCGATTTTTTACGCAGTTCGCGCAGGTCGAGCCTCAGACGGCAACACATACTTCTTATGTCGCTCGGCTTCATGTCGGAGTTGATGTAGTTGGAGAAATAGGGAGTGCCGTACTTCGCGGTCATCTCGAACAGAAGTTTGTTGTTCTCGGTCTCGGACCAGTCGAATTCCTTGGTTATCGAATAGGTAGGGATAGGATACTGGAAGCCCCTGCCGTTGGCGTCGCCCTCGATCATCGTCTCGATGAAGGCTTTGTTGATCATATCCATTTCCTTCTTGCAGTCCTTGTACTTGAAGTCCTGCTCCACGCCGCCCACTATCGCGTTGAGTTCGGCAAGGTCGTCCGGAACGGTCCAGTCGAGAGTGATGTTGCTGAACGGAGCCTGCGTGCCCCAGCGGCTAGGAATATTCACGCCGTATACGAAGCTTTGTATCGCTTTCTTCACTTCGTAATAGCTCAGTTTGTCCGCTTTGACGAAGGGCGCGAGATAGGTGTCGAAGGAGCTGAACGCCTGAGCGCCCGCCCACTCGTTCTGCATGATGCCGAGGAAGTTGACCATCTGGTTGCAAAGAGTGGCAAGGTGCTTGGCGGGGGAAGAAGTTATCTTACCGGGAACGCCGCCCAGACCCTCTTTGATGAGCTGACGGAGCGACCAGCCCGCACAATAACCGGTGAGCATCGAAAGGTCGTGCAGATGTATGTCCGCTCTGCGGTGCGCGTTGGCTATTTCCTCGTCGTAAACTTCGCTGAGCCAGTAGTTGGCGGTTATCGCGCCGGAGTTGGAAAGAATAAGTCCGCCCACCGAATAAGTGACGGTGCTGTTCTCCTTTACGCGCCAGTCGTTGACCTTGAGGTAGTTGTCGATGATCTGCTTGTAGTCGAGAAGCGTGCCCTTGACGTTACGCGCTTTTTCGCGTTGTTTTCTGTAAAGTATATACGCCTTGGCGACGTCCGCGTAACCTGCTTGAATAAGCACGGTTTCGACGCTGTCCTGGATGTCCTCGACGGTTATTTTCTGGTCCTTGATCTTGGGACTGAAATCCGCCGTCACGCGCAGCGCGAGAAGCTCGAGCGTGCTTCTGTTATACAGCTTGTCGAGGGAATCGAACGCCTTGGAAATGGCGTTGATTATTTTGTTGACGTCAAACTCGACGACTTTGTTGTCTCTGTTTACTACCTGATACATGACGTACCCTCCGATTAAAAAATTCCGTACGCAACTATTGTATTACAGCGTACGGAAGTTGTCAATACATTTTTACTATATATTGTGGTCGATTCTTACTAAAATTTCCCTTGCACACAATATATAGTGGCTGATTAAATGTATAAAATCCTACCGAATATTAACCTCGGCGACATACGCCGAGAGTATTTTCGCGTATTTACTCATCTCGGCGTCGGAGGGCGCGTGAAGCCCCTCCCGAAGGGTACCACCCTCGTCGCGGAACTTCTGTAAATAGCACCGTTTGGCGCCTTCGAGCATTTTTCCTATCTCGCGGAAGTCGCTTTCCTCGTGAAATTCTTTGACCACCGTGGTGCGGAATTCGTAGTCTACGCCCGAATTACGTATCAAATCTATACTTCGGTTTATGCGTGAAATATCCAGTCCGGGAAGTCCTGCGGTGAGGGCATATTTAGGGGCGGAATTCTTCACGTCCATCGCAACGTAGTCGAGGCACTTCCTCTTGAACATATCCTCGAGCACGTCGGGCATATAGCCGTTGGTATCCGTCTTGACGGCATAACCGAGATATTTGCAGGCTTCGGCAAATTCCGCGATGCCTTTCTGTATAAGCGGCTCGCCGCCCGTTACGCATACGCCGTCGAGACGGCCTTTGCGTTCTTTGAGGAAAGCGAAGAATTCTTCGTTCGAAATATATTCGCCGCCGCCTTCGACAAGAACCGCGTTCTGGCAGAAAGGACAGCGGAAATTACACCCGCCCGTGTAAACTATGCAGGCAACTTTGTCCGGAAAATCGAGAAGCGTGAGTTTTCTTAAACCTTTAATAACCATAACCGTATAATACACCCTTTGTCCTGCGAAAGCAAGCGGACGGGGCTACAGAAGCAAAGCGCACCGTAAGGCGCGCAAAAGACTTGCGGACGCATACGCGGAAATACATTTTATATTATATTGCGCGGGCGCGTCCGTAAATCGATTACCATTCCTTATTGCGGTCGTGCTTGACGTCGTCGTAATACTCGAAGTATCTGCGCTTGGCTTCCGCCGCGGCGATCGCCGCCAACCGCTTGCGCCGCGCTTCGGCAGCGCGCTTTTTCGTCTCTTCTTCCGTAGCCGCGTTCTCCGGTGCGGCGTCCGATCTTTTATCTTCCATATGCTCTGGATTTACCTCTTAATACGCCTTGTTACGGAAAATGAAGTAGCCTATGGCCGCAAGCAGCAATGCCGACATGACAGCGGCAATTATGATGACTGCCATCAACGTTTCGCGTTCCGCTATAAACGCCACCGCCTCCACGTCCGCAGCCGTAATCTCTATGTAGCCGTCCTTGACGTCCAAGGTCTCCATAGAAGCTTCGCCTCCGCGAATGATAACGCATTCGACGGTCTCGTCGGAAGCGTACTGCTCGGGCACCTTGATGCGCACTACATGCTCTTCGCCGGCGTAGTTGTTCTTGAGATAATCGCCGAGCGAGACCGTTTCGCCTCCGGTACTTACGTTAAGCACGTACCCGTCCACTATCGTGTATTCGCCCGATATCATTTCCGCTATCGTCGAATTCTCTCTGCCCTGCTCGCGGATTATATCGAAAGAGTCTTCGGGATAGAAGCCCGTATCGGTGCTGACGGATATCTCCGCACCGTCCGCTTCGTGCTTGATCTCCGGCGCGAGAATATTGAATATAACCGTCACGTTCAGCGGCTCTCTGTAGGTGTCGTCCGCAGCCGCCGAGATCGTGACCACGTAATGTCCGGGCTCGACGAAGCTGTTGGCGGAATATTCGCCGTTTATATAGAACACGAGCGGCGCGGTGCTGTTGATGGTAACGTCGATGGCGAAAGGTTCGCCCGTATATAGGAAATCTGCGGGCGTCACCGCCGTGATGATCGCGCGCACCGCGTAAATAAGAATGCCTTTCTCTATAGTCAAGTCGTAATTCGGATTGGTATATTCCGCGACGAGCTCGTATCTGTCGACGGCAAGCTCGGCGCCCTGCGATATGGTTATGCCGAGATCGTCGCCCTTGACGAGCGTGCCCGCGGTGATGTCGTAAGCTTTGCTGTCGATGCTTTCTTCCTTGAGCAGTCTCTGATCGAGCAGTTTGACCGTAAGCTCCCGGCGCGTTACCGTATAATCCGCGGTAATCACACTCTCGGAAACGCCTTCGAAAGAAGCCGCGTAGTTTCCGCCGATGAGAGTGAATACGATTGCGTTTTCGTACACGCCCGCGTCGATTATGCTCACGCCTTCCGCGAAGCTTACGCTCACCGCGCCCGCAGCCGCTATGTCGGCGTGTACCGGAGCGAGCGAGCCGCCCGCTACGGTAAGCGCTTCGTTGACGTTCACTTCCTTGGCTTTGCCGTCATATTCGGACGCGAACGTTCCGCTCACGGCGAATACTATTTCGCGCGGAACGATAGTGAATACGCCTTCCTCCGCTATTTCCAATATATAACACGCGTCGTTTCCGGTTGCAGTAAGTTTATACTCGCCTACGTTTTCGCCCTCGTTACGCACGATAGAGATGTCGAGAGGTCTAAGTGAGATCACCGTGTCCGTACCTCCGTAAGGCTGTTCTGCCGCAAGCGCGAAGTCGTATGCGGGATCTTCGTCGCCGAACACTTTCGAAGCCGAAGTTATCTCTATCGCCACGGGGCGCGGAGTTATCGTAAGAGTCGCTGTCATGTTCTCCACGGTGTTGAAGTTGTTGTCGTTATAGATAAATTTCGCGACGGCTTCCGTCGTGCCTACTTCGGTAAGCGCGTTGCCCGCGTAGCTCACGCCCTCTATTCCCCACGGGAGCGTTCCGCTTACCGTAACGGTCTTCTCCATCGCGTCGAAAATATACTCCGCTGAGTCGAAGCTTACGCCGCTCATGTCTATCGTAGCGCGCGACACGGTGACTTTCCTCGTCTCGCTCGCTTCGAGAATATTGTCGTTTTCGGCTACCGTTACAGTTACTTCGAGTACCCCTTCTGCGGGTACGTCGGTAAACGTGTTGTTTGAATAGATGATCTCGGTGCCGTCGGAAATATTAATAGTAACGCCCGTTACGGTCTGCTTGCTGCCGTTGTACACGTACTCTCCGTTAACGCCCGACCAATCGAATACGACAGTCGCTTTCGCGATCGTTACGGTTATCGTCGCCTCTGCGGCGAGGAAGTTATCGGTTTCGCCTATCGTTATTTTATATTTGTTGGAATCCGATACGTTAAGGAATTCCTTATCGGGATACTTGAGCTGCGAAGTTGCGCTTTCGACGTCGGTGTTGTTATGCGTAGCGCCTTCCGTTATCCTGAAAGTTTTTCCGGTATATACGTACTCCGTCACTACTCCGCTTACGTCGATCGAAGCCTGTTTCTTTTTTACCGTAAGCGTGCCGTTCACGAAAACGACTTTATAGTTACCCGTGGTAGGCGCGGTGCCGCTTATCGTATACGTCCCGGCGTTAACGCCGTTACCTTCCTCGAGAGCGAGCGCCACTCCGAGTACGGAGACGTCTTCCTTGTAAGCCATCGTATAGCCTTCCGCCATTTCCCACGTAAATACGGGAGGAGTTTTGCCGTCGTAAGTCTTCTCCGCGTCGTTAATAATTATTTTGATTTCGCGCGCCGTAACTTCGTAAACGACTTCGGGAGAATTCATCACGCTTACTTCGTAATTCGAATTCTCTTCGACTATGCAATCGATATTGTATTTACCGACATCCGGTCTGTCGCCGCCCTCGCGGGTGAGCGTGATACCTATATCGTCCGCCGCTTCGCCCCGAGCGAGCCCACCCTTTTCGGGCTGAATATCGCCGTTTATCTCAAACGAAAGCTCTTTGCCGTTGCCGTATTCGACCGTAACGGGCGTAACGGTTATCCACACGGGGCGCTTGGTCACCGTGTAGTCCGCGACATATCCGCCCTCGAATATCACGGAATAGTTCCCGTTGGAGCATGTCGCCATCACCGCGTTGGCATAGGTTTTAGCCGGATAATAACCGCCCGTAACGTTTCCTTCCGCCAATTCTCCGACGAATTCGACTTTGAATCCCGCTTCGGAAAGTTTCTTGCCGGACTCGACTCCTACAAGCGCGGAACCGGCTTTCAGTTTCAGGTGCGTATCCGCCGAAGGCGAAATCAAAGCTTCTCCGTAGACCGATACGAAAGCGGGTTTATCGAGTATAACCGTGATCTCGCGCGGCGCGATTATGAACTTCGAAAGGAGATCGCTCCTCACGTCGTAGTTGCTCTCCCCGCAGTTGACCGTAACGGTATATGCTGTCGCGTTCTCGCCTGCCACGCGCGATACGCTCTCGATATTGATAGCGGTCACCGCGTCGTCTTCGGCAAGTCCCATACCGGTCTCCGCTCCCGAGGGATATACGGTAACCGCGCTTACGGCGTTATTCCAGTCGGGATCGGCGTCGCCGTACGTCTTGAGGAAATATTCGTCGGTAAGCTTTACGTACACCACGCGTTTTTCTATACTGAACGTCGAGGAATTCGCGCTGAGGATATAATTTGTATTTTTTATACTCAGTATAAGGTCGTAAACGTCTACCGCATAATCCGCGTCCGTTATAGCGAGAGTTATCCCGAGATCGTCCGATCCGAATATCTCTCCTTCGGTTATTATATAATCTTTGCCTTCTTCTGCCGACGGAACGGGTACGGTCTTATCGTAAACGGCGGTCTGCGGATATACGGTGATAACCACGGAAGCGCGCTCTATCGTCAATTTCGCCGTACGCGACTCGGGAAGATTATAAGAGTAATAGACCGTGCCGCCTGCTTCCTGTCCCGTAAGATCGAATGTAAGCGTAGCAGTCACGTCCCTACCGGAGTAATTAACGTTGTCGCCAGCGTAACTCACCGACGCGGTAAGACCTGCGGGCAGCGTTCCCGTATAAGCTATCTCGTGCGCTTCCCCGTTATAGGTCTCGGTAAGGTCTTCGAACGCAATACCTTTGAGATCGTAATTTGCTTTATTAAGGGTGAAGATCTTCTCTCCCGTACTGTCGTCGTATCCGCTCGCCGAAGCCGTAACTATGAATTTAAGGCTTACGTGTTTATCTGATTTGGATACGGAAGGCACATAGCTTATAACGATATTCCCCTTCTCGTCCGGAGTAAAATACTCCGTAGATCCGTCGGAAGAGGTTATTTTAGCTTCCAACTTCGCGGATACGATATTACCGCTCTGAGTTTTTACGCTGACTTCGTCAAGGGATAAGATTATACCCGACGCGGGATCGAAATCGTATTCCGAATCATACCCCGAAAGGTCGACGTTAAGTCCGCTGCTTACGACTTTAAGTATTACCGTTATGGGAGAATAAGTATAATTTCCGCTAGCGTCGGAACCGTCTTCCTTAACGAAACTGACCGTAGTATCGATATAAAGATAATCGCCCGCGATCAGCGACACTATCGTAGCCGCATCGATCTTATAATCGAAAACCACGTTTGCCTTGTCGCCGTAAGGCAACGTCCCGCTGACTTTGGCGTCCGCTCCGAGTCCCGCAGGCTCGGGAAGAGTGTCAACCGTATAAGCATTGTAAGGAAGCTGGGCGTTCGTGACGGCGAAGCTCACCGCAAGCTTATTTATCGTAAGCGTGCTGCCTTCTTCGACGGTAACGTTATAGTTGGCGTTAGTTGCCGTACCGCCGAGCGCGTATTCGCCGACGTCGTTACCCGGAGCTCTCGTCACGGTGAAGCCGAGTACGGAAGTGCCTTCGTAGTTGGCAAGCTCCGTATGCTCCCATTTGAATTCCGGATCGACTTCTCCGTACGTCTTGGTTGCGGACGTAATAGTCACAGTCACGGGCTTGGGCTCGACGGTAAGCTTCCCTTTGACCACGGCTACGTCGTAATTGACGCTCGAGATCATAACCGCTCTTATCTCGTAAGTACCTTTATTCTCGCCCTGATCGCGGCTGAGAGAATAATCAATAACGTCGTGGGCGTCTTCTCCGTAGACCGTTTCGCCGTCGGATATGCTCCAGTCGAAAACGGGATCCTTGTTTCCGTAAACTTTAGTGTAGTTGCCTATCGTTATCGTCACGTGGCGTTTGTCGATACGGAAGCTCTGCGACGGCGTGACCGTGACGGTCACGGAATAATTGCTATCGAGCGTGTCCGTACCGTATGTTATGGCGCCGGATACGGTATAAGTACCCACGTTTTTCACTTCGGCGCTGATATCCGCAAGAGTCTGCGTTCCGCTCGGCGAAGTATAGGTATAGAACGGCGTAACGGTAATGCTGTCGCCGTCCGCCACGTCGTCGTAGAAATCCGCTTCGGTCACGGGTCCTCTTACCGTGACGTGAGTGCTCTCGACGAACTCGCCGTAATATAGATAGTTGCCTTCGTACATATTCTGCACGGTGATGACGTATTTGACCGGTCTCGGAGTAACGATATAGTCCGCCGTATATCTGCCTCCTGTCCAGGTGACTTCGTAATTGACGTTCTTGCATTCCGCGGATATGTAACCGCTGTAAGTATCTGCGTCTTTGATATTGTCTTTGAAAGTAACGCTGAAGCCTGCTTCCGTGAGATTATTGTGTACGGGCAGCGAACCGGCAAGCGTTCCGTTCGCCAGTGTGATCGCGGAAATGTCGGGCGCGACGATCGGTTCCCCGTAAACGCTCGAGAAATCCTGCTTGAGAGTTACGGTTATCGCCCTCTTGTTTACGGTAAGCTTGCCGTCTACGAAAGTCACGGCGTAATTCGGGTTATTATTCCAATTGCCGGTTATAATATATTCGCCGAAGTTTACGCCGTCGCCGTCTTTAAGTTCGAGCGTAACACCGAGCACGTCTTCTTCCTCTCCGTAAGCAAGTTCGGAGCCTTCCGAGAGCGTGAAAGTAAACGCGGGCGCGGCGTCGCCGTAAGTCTTCGTTTTATCGTCTATGTTCACGGTAACCTGTCCGGGCAACACGCTGAATGCCGCTTCCTCTGCAAAAGTCACGGTGTAGTTGCTTTCTTTTGCGCCGCTTGCCGCGTCGAATACCGCCGTAATACCGATAACGGAATATGCCCCGACGTCTTTTACTTCGGCAATATCGTTCCCGTCTTTTTTGAATTTAGCGGAAACGGTCACCGTTTCGCCTGCGACCACGGCATAATAACCGTCGCCCGTAACCGGTGAAATCGTTACCATGGAATTTTTGAAATCGCCGTAATAGATAAAATAGCCGTCTTCGTTACTCTGCATACCGCTCAAAGTGACCGAATATTTAAGCGGGCGCGGCGATATAACGTAATATACCGCCGTCGAAGCGAGAGTTATCTTATAGTTCGAATTATTTTCGCTTGTGAGCGTATCGAGGTTTATCGCGTAACTACGTGCGTCTGAACCCTCCTCTCTTCCGAGCTTGCCCGAAAGAACGTCGCTCCCTATCAGCGCGCTGCCGGTAGTTCCCGCGCCGCCGGATACCTCGTATTCGAGATCGCCCGTATCGCTTTCGCCGTAAATATGTCCCTGTCCCGACAACGGCGTCACGATTACGGGACGAGGATATATCGTAAAGAGCTCTTCTCCGCCGTTAGTGAAGTTGACGGCATAGTTGGTATCGTTATCCGTTCCGTATATCGTATATTTGCCTACGTTACGATTAGCGTCCGGATCGTTTCTATAAATAGTAATATCGAGGGTGTCCCCTTCAAGCACGCCGCTTGCGCTGAACGTGAATTGCGGGTCGTCTTCGCCGTAGAGCTTGGATTGTTCGTTTATTTCAACGTTAACGGATAATTGACCTACGGTAACTTCAAGACCGTACGTGTTTCCGCCCGACACGAAGAAGTAGCCTTTAAGCGTTACGGTAAGGGTATAGGTACCCGCGTTCAGCGGCTTGCCGTCTCCGTCGAGCAACGCGCCCTCGCTTACCGCAGCAAAAGTAAGAGTATATTGATCTTCTTTCAGCGTGATCTTTCCGTCTCCCGCCGTAAGCTCGTTGACAGTTACCGTCTGACCGGCGCCGTTATATACGAGCGACTTAGAATCGTCGGTGAGCGTGGGATCCGCAACTTTGGGACGTGTAAGAATAACGGTGGTCTTGGGGGAGACGTCGTCTTTCGCTATCGTTATTACGGAATATTTTCCGTTAGCCACATCCGCCGTCGAAACGATATTTCCGTACATCAAAATGCCGGCTACGGTCTGACCGTCGCCCGCGACGAGCACCAGATTGCCCGTGCCCGCGCTTACCGGAAAATACGGAATCACGGGGACGGTTTCGCCGTCCACAACGGTTTTTATTTCTGCTTTGATCTTGGACACGTCCACCGGGGTGCCGAAAGCCATGCTGCCTTCGTTGGAGAAATTCCCGCCGTAAGTGTACACATGGCTTATCGTCGGGGTAGCCACGTTACTACCGTTTCTCACAAACGTTATCGCGTATGCGCTCTTATTACTCGTCTTGTCACCGGTAAAAGCGTTTATCAAGCCGTCGAGAGTTACGGCTTTAACGCCGCCGCCGACTACGGCTACGGCTGCGGTATGCACGCCTTCGCCGCCGGTTGCGGTACCGTTAAGCGCGCCCGTTCCTTTGAAGATCACGTCGGTAAAATTGATATTCCCGCCGTTCAGGTGTCCGACGAATCCTCCGATAAACGTCCATTTGGCGGTGGCGTTCAACTCCCCGTTGAGCTCCACGGTGGAATTGCTTATCGTAACCGTACCGGCGCCGCTTATAAGTCCGCCCGCGATACCGCCCGCGCCGCCTGCGTTGTTGCCGGATATAGTCGATATAAGACTTACGCCGGAATTGATTATCACGCTGACGTTATTTACTTGCGCATCGCCGCTCAATGCTCCCGCAACGGCACCCACATAACCTGTGCTCGGCAGATCAACGCCTGCCATAACGACTATGCGGACGTTTTCGATCGTTCCGCTCAAAGTGCTGAAAAGTCCGCCGATATTGTTTCCGCTTGCCGCCCTGGCTTTAACGATATATATCGTATGTCCGTTACCGTCAAGCGTGCCGCTATATGTTTTCGTATGGCTGAAACCTACAAAATCGCGTATATCGCCCGTGAGATATATGTCGCCGCCGGCGTTGATGGCTTTCACGAGCTCGCTTCCTTTAGCGACCGCCGTACCGGTAGAACCCGTGCCGGAAACGTAGCCGTGTTCCCATTGATTGAGATCGTCTATGGGAGTTGCCGGCGTGATCACCTCCGTGAGCGTTACCGTGGATTTGGCGGTTATCGCCGTCTTGGGTATCGTCACTACCTTGTAGTTCCCGTCCTCTTTGCTTTCGTACTCGCCGTATTCAAGTTTAGGGACCGTCTCCGCGCCGTTACCCGCGACGAGCACGAGATTGTCCGTATCTCCCGCCGGGAAATACGGCGTGACTTTTATGGTAGAGCTTTCCACGGTGGTGGATACGGTGGCTCTCTTTTCCGATACATCGATGTAATTGTTGCCGGTGGCATCCGTTCCTTTATTATTGATATCCGCCCACGGACTGTCGTAATCGTAAACGTTCGAAACGTTATTCGTCCATTTAATCATCGTCTTACCGTTGTCGTTCTTGGTAAGAACGCCGTACATCGAATATCCGCCTTTCAGATTCGTCGTACCGCCCTTAAAAGCATTGATAAAGCCGTCGATATTCATCGTGGACTGCTGATTGCCTGTCCCCGCTTGGAATAATACCGTTGTGGCGGCAAGATATATCGGCTCCGTACCATTGCTCGTATTACTCGAATAACTGCCGTCGCCCTTAAGGATATTGTTGGTGTACGTCGCGGTTGCCGCTGAAGAACCCGTCGCGCTCTTGCCCACGAAGCCCGCCATATAAACATACGTGCCGTCGAGGTGCATTTTCCCGTCGATATCCACGGTCGTATTTTTTATAGTATACGACGTGCCGTCGGCAACGCCCGCAACGGCTCCGACGTATCCCTCATACCCGCCTCCGGTTACTCCGAAAGTCACTCCGTCGGGAATATATACATATACGTTATCTACGGTTCCGCCGGCGATACTGCCCGCGATCAAGCCGGTAGCGAGTTTATTGCTTGTAACGCTCCGCGTATAGCTTGTATACAGCACTATTCTTACATTCTCGATCGTCCCGGTAAGCGTACCGAAAAGTCCGCCCACGGTTTCCGTCGTATTGGCGTTACCATCTACGATGTAGACCGTGTGCCCGTTGCCGTAAATAGTCCCGCTGTAAGTCTCCGTATTGAATCCGACAAAATCGGTTATGTCGTCCGCAAGATATATCTCGGAAACATTTTGCGCTATCATTCTCTCGAGTTCTTCGCCGTTGTTCGCAACAGCTCCGGTCTCGACCGGAGTAGTACAATAACCGCTTTCCCATTTGTTCAGTTTGCCCACCGGCGGCTCTACCGTATCGAACGCGAACGTGCCGAGAGTGGCGCTGTA
>CALVNM010000038.1 GCA_944349735.1 uncultured Clostridia bacterium
AGCCTTCTCGCTATTTCGGTTTTACCCACGCCTGTGGGTCCTTGCATGATTATGTTTTTAGGAGTGATCTCCTCACGTACTTCGGGCGCTAAGCGCGATCTTCTGTATCTGTTGCGGAGCGCTATCGCCACCGCTTTCTTGGCCTCGGACTGTCCGATGATGTACCTGTCGAGTTCTGCGACAATCTGTTTGGGCGTATATTCCATAACGACCTCCTTATACGGTCTCGACCGTCACGTTATGATTTGTGAACACGCAAAGATCGGCAGCGATCTTCAGCGCTTTGCGTACGACGGTCTCCGCGTCGTAATCGGTATTCTCCACGAGGGCGCGCGCAGCGCTCAAAGCGTAGTTACCTCCCGAGCCTATCGCGCATACTCCGCTCTCGGGCTCGATGATCTCTCCGGTTCCGCTGACAATGAGCAGATTTTCTTTATCCGCGGTGATCATCATGGCTTCGAGCTTGCGCGCTTTGTCGGTGCGCCAGAGTTCCGCAAGCTCCACTGCGGCTCTCATGAGATTGCCGCTGAATTTACGGAGCATTTCTTCGAACTTCTCGCTCAGAGCGAATGCGTCCGATACCGAACCCGCAAAGCCGATGACGACTTTGCCGTCGTATATCCTTTTCACTTTTATCGCGTTACTTTTGAATATAACGCTTTCTCCGAAGGTGACCTGTCCGTCTCCTCCGATCGCTGTCACGCCGTTCAGCTTGACGGCGCATATCGTTGTTCCTCTGAATTCTGCGGTCATATGTATCAGACCTCCTTTATTTCTTCTAAATACCTGCCGAGGTCGGCAAGCGCTCTTTCGGCATAGGCGAGCTTACGCTCGGCTTTGCCTTTGACTTTTCCGTCGAGCGGCGGCACTAATGCGAAACTTACGTGCATCGGCTGATAATCGCCCGCGTAAGACGCGACGTATTTGGCAAGGCTCCCGCACATGGTCGTGAGCGGCAGGGTTATCGGCGGTTTGCTTAACAAGCGCCTCGCCATACCTATGCCCGCAAGCATACCGGACATCGCCGACTCCATATATCCTTCCACTCCGGTCATCTGTCCCGCGAAATACACGCCTTCGCTTCCCTCAAGCATGAAGTCATCTCTCAGAAGCCCGGGAGCTTTGAGGAATGTATTGCGGTGCATTACGCCGTAACGGACGAATTCCGCCTTCTCGAGCGCAGGTATCATGCCGAATACCCTGCGTTGCTCGGGGAAAGTAAGATTAGTCTGGAATCCGACGATATTGGCTAACCTTCCCTCGTTGTCCTCCGACCGTAGCTGCACTATCGCATAGTATCGGTTACCCTCCGCGTCGCGTATCCCAACGGGGCGCAAAGGTCCGAATCGGAGCGCGTCTTCTCCTCTTGCCGCCATAACTTCGACGGGCATACAGCCCTCGAAAACATCGCCTTTCTCGAATTCGCGCAGGATAACTCTTTCCGCGTTGACGAGTTCTGTGCGAAAGGCCTTGTATTGTTCCTCGTTCATCGGGCAGTTGAGGTAATCCGCGCTGCCTTTACCGTAACGCGACGAATAGAACGCCTTACTCATATCCACCGAGTCAAGAGTCACGATCGGAGCCACCGCGTCGTAGAAATGGAGCCTTCCGCCGCCGGTGTATCCGTCTATAGCCGCATACAGCTTATCCGAAGTAAGCGGTCCCGTAGCTATGACGGTGTCTGGAGTGATCTCGGTCACTTCTTCGCGCACGAGCCTGAAGTTGTCAAATTCTCCGAGAGTTCTTTCCGCTTCACGCGAAAAAGCCTCTCTGTCCACCGCGAGCGCGCCTCCCGCGGGTACCGCCGCGCGCATCGCGCATTCGGGTATCATCGCGCCTAGCATTGCCATTTCTTTCTTGAGCAATCCTTGCGCCGTACCTATATCGGTACTCTTGAGGGAATTGGAACATACCAGCTCCGCAAGCTCTCCCGTTCTATGCGCCGGAGTCATCACTTCCGGGCGCATTTCGTAAAGATCGACGCCGAATCCCCGTTTAAGAAGCTGATAAGCCGCTTCCGTACCAGCCAATCCTCCGCCTACGACCTTTACCGTTATCATTTATCCTCTTTACCGACGAATACCGTATGATTGCAGGTTCTGTCGGTACACACGTAACGCTTACCGTCTGAATCTTCGACGATCCTCATCGTCTTGCCACATACCGGACACAATATGGGCGCGGGAATCTCCCAACTCATGAATTTACACTTGGGATAATTGGCGCAACCGTAAAAGACTTTTCCGGTCTTGCTGTATCTTTTAGTTATATCGCCGCCGCACACGGGGCATTTGCCCACCGGCTCGACGAAGTTCTTGATGTTCTTACATGCGGGATAATTGGGACAGGCAAGGAACTTGCCGTACCTTCCTTCCTTGATTATCATACGCTCGCCGCACTTTTCGCAGATGACGTCGCTCACATCCTCGGGAAGCACCACTTTGCGCGAACCGTTATACGCGGCGCGCGATACTTCGTCGGCAAACCCGGGATAGAAGTCCTCGATGATCTTCTGCCATTCCGCGCCGTGCTCTATCTTGTCGAGCTTGGATTCCATATCGGCGGTGAAATGGATGTCGACGATGTTGCGGAACCAGTTTTCCATAAATTCAGTGACCGTCTCTCCGAGCTGAGTGGGCTTGAAAAGCTTTTGTTCCTTAGTGACGTACTCGCGTTTGGTAAGCACCGATATTACGGTCGCGTACGTGGAAGGTCTGCCGATACCGTTCTCTTCCATCGCTTTGATGAGCGTGGCCTCGGAATAGCGCGGGAGAGGCTTGGTGAACTTCTGTTCCGTCTTTATATTACGGAGATTGAGTCTGTCGCCGTCCTCGAGCGCGGGCAGATTGCCGGAATTCTCGTTTTCGTCTTCTTCTGAGGATTTATCAGTCTCGTATACCGCGGTATAACCTTTGAATACGAGCGCCTTGCCGGAAGCCTTGAATCCGTAATTGTCGCCCGTTACCGTATCCGCCTGCACCCTTACCGTAAGCGTGTTATACACGGCGTCTGTCATCTGACTGGCGAGATAGCGGTCGTAAATAAGTTTATAAAGCCTGAAATGATTGCGAGGAAGCTTATCCTGTAAACTTTCAGGCGTACGCATTAGGTTGACGGGACGTATGGCTTCGTGCGCGTCCTGCACGTTCTGCGCCTTGGTAGTATAATAATTGGGCTTCTCGGGAGCGTATTCGTCGCCGAATTTCTTTCGTATGAAGTCGATGGTCAACGCCTGCATGTCCGAGGAAATACGCACCGAATCCGTTCTGATATAAGTAACTAGCGCCGTCTGACCTTCGCCGGGAATGTCCACGCCTTCGTAAAGTTGTTGCGCTATCTGCATTATCTGCGGCGCGCTCAAACCGAGTTTCTGCGAGCCGTCCTGCTGTAGCGTGGAAGTGGTGAACGGAGCCGCCGGACGCGAACGGGATACGCCGCGCTTGACTTTATCCGCTTTCCACGAAGCGCCTTCGAGAGCATTAAGCAGCGCTTTTACTTCGTCCTCGCAGGTAAGTTTGATCTTGGTGCCGGCGTGATCGGCAAGAGCCGCCCTGAACACGGGCGAACGCTCCCCCGCTTTGGTAAGATGCGCGGTCACGTTCCAGTATTCCTGCGGAACGAAAGCGTTTATCTCTCGCTCCCTGTCCACTATCATCTTGAGCGCCGCAGACTGTACTCTTCCGCCTGAAAGCCCGCTTTTGATCTTACGCGACAGTATGGGACTTACTTTATATCCGACAAGCCTGTCGAGTACGCGGCGCGCCTGCTGTGCGTCCACGAGATTCATATTGATCGCGCGCGGAGACTCTATCGCTCTGCGTACCGCTTTTGAAGTGATCTCGTTGAATTCTATACGGTTCTCGAGTCCGTTAAGCCCGAGATTATTGGCAAGATGCCAGCTTATCGCTTCTCCTTCGCGGTCCGGGTCCGTAGCAAGATAGGTGTATTCCGAATCCTTGACCTCCTTTCTTAACCGCTTGATGAGTTCCTTCTTCTTGGCGTCCGTCACTACGTACTCGGGCTTGAACCTGGCGGCGATGTCAATGCCGAGAGTTTTGGGCGGCAGGTCGCAAATGTGACCTCCGGACGCCATTACTCTGTAACCCTGTCCGAGATACTTCTGGATCGTTTTTGCCTTCGAAGGCGACTCGACTATAACTAACTTCATTCTATACTCCGTAATAATTGTTATCCAGTTTTCTTATAAGCCCGCTGAGTTCCATTCTGACGAGCAACGCGTTCAGATCGCTTACGCCGAGTCCCGTTACCGACAGGAGATCGTCGAAACTTACTTCGCTGAACGAGAGCGCGTCGAGTATGCGTTCCTCTGTGAAGTCGAGCTGCATGGCGCTCGCTTTCTCCTGAGGAGCGGCGCACAACCCGAGCGCGTCAGCCACGTCGTCGGGACTCAATACCATAGCCGCCTGTAAACTCTTGAGGAGTTTGTTGCCTCCTGCTCCGCGCGGAGAATTTATCGCGGACGGTATCACGAAAAGCTCTTTACCCTGCTTGACGGCATAATCCGCCGTGATAAGCGAACCGCTTTTCATACCCGCTTCGGTAACGAGTACGCCTTCCGACAACCCGCTTATGATCCTGTTGCGTTCGGGGAAGTTATACGCAAGCGCGGGCGTTCCGGGCGCGTATTCCGTCACAACGAGACCTTTTGCGGCGATTTCTTCGCTGAGAACGGCGTTCGCTGCCGGGAAAGTAAGGTCTATCCCGGTAGCAGTCACGGCTATCGTTCGCCCTTCCGACTCGAGCGTCGCTCTGTGCGCTACTGAATCCACGCCGCGAGCCAGTCCCGATACTATCGTAACTTTAAGTTTCGCAAGCGCCGATACGAATTTCTCGGTGCATTGTCTTCCGTACATCGACGGCTCGCGCGTACCGACCACTCCGAGGCAACGGCTTTTAAGCAGAGCGACGTCGCCTTTATAATACAGTATCGCGGGCGGATTATCGATGTTTTCCAACGATTGAGGGTATTCCCCATCGCCCCTAACGATAAACCCCGCGCCAGCCGAACGCAGAGTCCGTACGATGTCTTCCACGGGTTTAGGATCGCTTTTGCCGAACCTCAGTTTACCTGCCGATTCTCCGATCAACTCGCGCGCTTTAACGGCAAATCTCGCGGGATCGGCGTATATCTCTTCCGGCGCTATCGCGGAAGCAAGTTTATTGATCTTTGCCGAACCGAATCCGACGACTGCGTTCAGCCACAATACGGCGGAGCGTCTCTCAGTCAATTTCATTGCCCGGCTCCCTTGTCTTGAATTGTACTGCTTCGGCTATATCGTTGGCGGAGATGTTTTCTCTGCCTGCTATATCCGCTACGGTGCGCGCCACTTTGAGTATCCTCGTTACGCTCCTTGCGCTTAACGAATATCTCTTGAACGCGGCAGCCAACAGCTTCTCCGACGCCTCGTCGAGAACGCAGTATTTCTCGATAAGTCTGTTATTCATTTCCGCATTGACGTGGATGCCGTCAAACGCGAATCTCTCTCTTTGCACGGCGCGCGCTCTTTCGACGCGCACTTTCACTTCGGCGCTGCATTCTGCCGCCGGAGCCGATCTCAGTTCGTCGTATTCCACTCCGTCTACCGTAACGTAGAGATCTATGCGGTCGAGGAGCGGTCCGGAAATCCTGCCCGCGTACCTCTTACGCTCGGCGTACGTACAGGTACATTGTTTATTCTTATCCCTCGAACCGTAGTTTCCGCAAGGACATGGATTCATGCTTGCAACCAACATAAAGCGCGCGGGATATTCTATCGAACGCGCGACGCGCGTTACCGTTACCACGCCGTCCTCTATAGGCTGACGGAGAGTCTCGAGAGTCTTCTTGTTATACTCCGGCATCTCGTCGAGGAACAATACTCCGTTATGCGCAAGACTTACTTCTCCGCATACGCTTTTACTGCCGCCTCCGACAAGACTCATGAGACTCGCGGTATTATGCGGCGAACGGAAAGGTCTTACGGTCACCATGCCTTCGTCCGGATCGAGTATGCCGGCTACGCTGTGTATCTTGGTCGTCTCGATGGCTTCCTCGAATGTCATGTCCGGCATTATCGTAGGTATGCACTTAGCGAGAAGCGTTTTGCCCGCTCCGGCGGTACCGCACATCAGAAGGTTGTGCCCTCCGCTCACGGCTATCTCGAGCGCGCGTTTGGCAAGCGTCTGTCCTTTGACGTATCTGAGATCCACGTCGTATTTGTTGACCGCTCTCGCCGAGCTGTAAAGCCTGTGCTTTACCGGAACAAGCTCCTTGAGTCCGCCTAAGAATGCGCATGCGTCGGCAAGGTTATCGGGCGCGTAGACTTCTATACCGTGAATATAACTCGCTTCTGCCGCGTTCGCCGAAGGGATCATGAATTTCCTGTACCCTTTCTGCAACGCGGAGATCAGTATCGGCATAACGCCGTTTATTCTGCGCAGACTTCCGTCGAGCGAAAGTTCTCCGAGCAATACGTATTCGCCGAGCTTTTCGTCGGATATTTGTTCCGTACTCGCCAGAAAGGCTACAGCTATCGGGAAATCGAAAGCGGAGCCTTCCTTCTTCATGTCGGCGGGAGCGAGATTGACCGTAGTACGCTTCGGAGTGAAGTCGAAATAGGAATTCTTTATAGCCGATCTTACTCTGTTGCGCGCTTCCTTGACGGTCGCGGACGGCAAACCGACCACCTCAAACGAAGCCACCCCTTTTTGGGTATCCACTTCTATATCAACGGGGTAACCGTTCAAGCCGTCAAGCGCATAGCTTCTGACAGTCGCCAACATCTCGCATTCTCCCACTTAGCAAACGGGAGCCTTTTGCGGCTCCGTCTGCGACTTAATCTTTGTCTTCTTCCTCAGAGTCCGCTTCGCTCTTGCGGGCTGCCCTCTTGAGTTTACGTTCCGCATTGACTTCCTTGATCGCCTCTCCGGTCGCGCTGACGAAGGCGCCGACCTTGGAAGCTCCGGTCTTCATCTTGCCCGCCGCCTTTGAGAAAACGTATTTGACATACTGGACGTACGGTACGGGTATGACGACATGATCGACCGCGCGTTTGCTGACAAGCACGTCGAACGCCACTACCATGAAGTATATGGCAAGAACGAGGCTGAACGCTCCGAATACGTACATGATTGCGGTGGTCTCGTAAGAGACGGCAAGCACTCCGTTGGCGTCGTAACCGGTCACCATATATACGTACGCGTTATTGACGAAAGCGAACGCCGAATACAGCGCGAAGGCTATATAGAGGCGGGTCTCTCTGAGCAACGCCGCCGCTATGAACATAAGCGGAAGCGCGAGGTATATAGAATTGGGCTTCATGTTATTGGCGAACGTCCACAGCGCGAGGACCGACGACGCCGCTATGAGCGTAAGGTCGATACGGTTGCGTGTGCGGAAATACGCCAAGCCGAGTACCACCACCACGAACACTATGAAGATAATAGTGGCGACCACCGACTGAACGCCTACCGACGTAAAGTTATGACCGAGGAGTCCCTGGAAGTTGAAGGCGTTGGCGGAGTATACCGAAGCACCCTTAACGGTAGCGATATATTTGTCGAAAGCAGCGAACGCGTCGCCCGCAGCCACGTCGTTGAACACGAAGGGAAGGCTGATAAGGTAGAACAATACAAAGCCGCCTACTATCGCGCACACGGGAGCTACGATGCGCTTATATTCGCCGTCCTTGACAGCTTTGTAGATGACGTACGCGGTGTAGAAGAGGACCGCGGGTACCACGTAAAGCGCGGTAGCGGAAGTCATCGCCGCGAAGAAATACGCGACCGCCATACCGATATAGCTCTTCTTGTTGAGGAGGAAATAGAACGCGAGCACCACGAAGAATGCGGTAACGCTTTCGTAAGATCCCCAAGCCGCGGAGAGCGAGAAGGTAAGAGGCACAAGCGCGTAGAACGAACCGAGTACCGTAGCCGCGGCGTTGCCGTGGCGTTTCTCGATGATCTTGTAGATCAATGCGACCGTACCGAGGTCGGCGGCTATATTGAAGAGCTTGATGATACAGACGACAGCGAGTTCGACGTGAGCTTCGCTCATCTTCATCGCGGAAAGCGCCCTGCCTATAAATCCCGCAAGCGTCGAAAGGTACATCGTCACGGGCATGAGCGCCGTATATGCGGGATAATACTGATAAAGATAAATGGTTCCGATCTTAGCGGAAAGCGAACCCATATAAGCTTCGCGGGTAAGATCGTATCCGTACTCGTTGGAAACTATCGAGGAGCTTCCGGAGATCGCGGTCTCAATAAGCGTGATGAGCAATCTCACGAGAGCGGCGATACCGACTGTTAGAAGTATGCCTGCGGTCTTGGAAGAAACGATCTTCTCGTAAAATTTGTTTTCCGTTTTTATACCCTCGAAAGCGAGCGTCCTCGAGCGCATCACATAGAATACGTAAGCAAGCACGAGCGTCGCAACTCCTCCGAGTATGACGTAAACGACATTGGTGGCGGTAGCCTGTCCGTAAACCGCGCTGGTCAGAGCGTAGTATCCGTAGGCGTCTTTTACCTCGTCCGTGAGCGTCGCGCTGTTGACGAGAGTAAGTTTGACCGTCTCGATATAAACCACGGCGTTAACCGGCTTGTCCTCGTTACCTACGTTGACGGCGAGATTGAATTCTCTGGTGCCGTCGGTATGGAAATAGAAGGTGTCGGATCCGCTTCTCGCGGTGGTTATGACCGAAGCCTTATCCCCTTCCCCGATATTGAAGGAAGGATTTTCGAGGAACCCGATATACAGACCGCCGTAATCCGCGATGTCGTCCGTCGTATCGTAATCCGCGATAGAATCGACGGTATAGGTGTATTCGACCTTATAATCGGCATAAGGTTTGAGATACACCGTCTGACTCGCGGTAGCGTAACCGGAATTAACGGTATTTATTTTGAGGCCTTTGGAACTGGTGCTGAACACGCTCGAAGCCGAAGCCCCGTTGCCGGTGGTAAGATCCCATTCCGCGGTAAGCGCGTTGAAATCGTTATAATAAAAATCGCCTTTCTCCGTCGAGAAGGTAAGGATCTGCGTGTCGTAATCCTTAACGACCTTGCCGGTACAACCGGTAAGAACGAGCGCCGAAAGCGCCAGCAGGACGACTGCAAGAACTATTGTCTTTTTCATTACTGCTCCTGAAAATATAGAGTTTTTTGCGTTTTGCGCGCCGAATACATCGGCGCGCAAGTCGTAAGCTTATTATTTACCTGCCTGTTTGACCTTAGCGGCTTTGCCGGTGCGGCCTCTGAGATAATACAGCTTGGCGCGTCTGACCTTACCTTTGCGGGTAATCTCTATGTGGTCGATCTTGGGAGAATGAAGGGGGAAGGTCCTCTCTACGCCGATACCGAACGAAAGACGACGTACGGTAAAAGTTTCGCGGATGCTTCCGTTTTTGCGTGCGATGACGGTGCCTTCGAAAGCCTGAAGTCTTTCGCGGGAGCCTTCGACGACTTTGACGAAAACTTTGACGTTGTCGCCGATGCCGAATTCGGGGATGTCCTTCTTGAGTCCTTCCTGCTCGATGATGTCGATAATGTTCATGATGACTTACCTCCTGTGTGAATGCTAACGTACGTATCGGTTTGGGATTAGGTCCGACATAGGTCCGTTACAAAGTCTTAAATATCATAGCAAAATCGCTCGAAGTGTGCAAGCGTTTTACCTCACTTTTTAATTATAATATTTAATAGCGGTTTTCAAACGCCCCAACTTCCGTAAAATGCGTCTTCGATGTGATCGGGTATCCCGTCGCGGAAAATAATTACGTCGAATCGGACGTCGTAATCGTATAAAGAGTTTTCTTCGATGAATTTCTCGGCGGCACGGCAGATTTTCTTTATCTTGGAAGGAGTTACCGCCTCGGAAGGATCGCCGAATTCGTCGGTAGCGCGGTACTTGACCTCGACTATGACCAACAGCTTGCCGCGCACGCAGACGACGTCGAGTTCGCCTATACGCGGATAATTCACGTTACGGGCGATGACCGTGTAACCCTCGGACTCCATGAGGACGCCCGCCCGATACTCGGCAAGCACACCTTCCGCAGCCGAATACGAATCCCCCTTACTCATACAAACCTCTTATTTGAAAAAGTTTTTTATGAAAGTCTTTCTGTGTATCGGACACGGTCCGTACTTCTTCAGCATCTCGATATGATGAGCGGAACCGTAACCTTTATGCGACTCGAAGCCGTACTCGGGATATTTTTCGGCGTATTCGAGCATGAGTCTGTCCCTCTCCACTTTGGCAAGTATGCTCGCCGCGGCTATGGAATAGCTCAGAGCGTCTCCGTGGATTATCGGTATGACGCGCGCCGACAGATCGAGCTTTACCGCGTCTATCAGAGCCGCTTCCGGCACCGGATCCAATGCGGACACCGCGTTACGCATGGCGAGTTTAGTGGCTTCGAGGATATTGATCTCGTCTATGACGCCGGCGTCCACGAAAGCGGTCGCCGAAGAAACCGCGCTTTCCTTCACCAAATCGTAAAGATAATCGCGCTTTTTCGGGGTAAGCTTCTTGCTGTCGTTCACGCCTTCTGCGATCTTGCCGAGATCGGGAATAAAAGCTCCCGCGCAGACCGGTCCCGCAAGCGGTCCCCTTCCCGCTTCGTCGACTCCGCAGAAAAAACTTATTCCTTCCCCGAGCAGCCTTCTTTCGTAAGCGAACATGTCGACGGCTGTTTTTTCTTTCATAATCGTGCTCAAATTGTTTCCTTAAAGCGTATGATCATCTCAAGCCGGCTTTCTCAAGCGGTATTTTGCCGAGATAACCTTTGCGATAGTCGCCTATGAACGCCTTGGCGGCTCTCTCGTAATCGATCTCTCCGCCGCGTGCCACGATACCCCTGCGCGCCGCGACTGTCTCTATAAGCGCGCGCGGATCGGACGGAACGACGTCGAGCCTGTATCTTTCTCCGAGCGCTTCGGGATATTCCGCGATGAAAAACGCCGCCGCGTCGAGCGCGAGTTCGTATTGATCCACGACCTCGTCTCTTACGCTGCCGATAAGCGCGAGTTTCATGGCCTTGGTCTGATCGCGGTAGTCCGGATACAACACCCCGGGGCTGTCAAGAAGTTCTATGTACGGATCGATCGCCACCCACTGCTTGCCGCGAGTAACCCCGGGCTTATTGCCGGTCAAGGCGCGTTTCTCTTTAAGCAGGCTGTTTATGAGCGTGGATTTACCGGTATTCGGCACTCCTATCACCATGGCTCTTACAACTTTAGCCACTCCTTTCTGCCTGTAGCGTTCGATGATCTCTTCGTTGAGTTCGACAAGATTTTTGACTATAACTCCCGCGTCCGCTTTGGAAACGCTGTTGGAGTAGATACATTTGTCTCCCCGCGAACGGAAATAGTCTACCCATTCGATAACGGCGTCTCGGGATACCGTATCGGCTTTATTGAGTACATAAAGTCTGGGTTTCGAGCCTATTACCTCATCGAAAGCTTCGTTGACGCACGCGAGCGGAGCGCGCGCGTCGAGAACGTATATCACCGAATCGACGAGCTTGATTTCCTCGCGCATCATGCGTATGGCTTTGGTCATGTGACCGGGGAACCAATGTATATGCATAATATCTCCTTACTTATCGCCGTCCCGCCCGTAAAGCAGATCCGGACGACGTTCGGCGGTGATGCGGAGACTCTCCTGCCTCCGCCATTCGGCTATCTCGGCGTGATTTCCCGAGAGCAATACTTCGGGAACGCGCAACCCCATGAATTCCTGAGGTCGGGTATATTGCGGATATTCGAGCATGCCCGCGCTGAAACTCTCCTCTTCTGTGGACTGCTCCGAACCGAGTACGTCGGGGATATATCGCGCCACGGCGTTGATCACGACGAGACTTGCAATATCTCCCGACGTCAGTACGTAATCGCCTATCGATATTTCCCTGTCAACGTCAAGCTCTATGACGCGTTCGTCTATGCCTTCGTAACTGCCGTTGATAAGCACTATATGATCCTCTCGGGCAAGTTCGGTTACTATCTTCTGGTTAAGGGTCTCGCCTTTAGGACTCAGATAAATCCTGACCGCCTCGTGCCCCGGATCGACGGCATTGATAGCGTCGTGGAGCGGTTGCGGAGTCATCACCATACCCGCGCCGCCGCCGAAAGGATAATCGTCGCATTTTTTATGCTTATTGAGAGAATAGTCCCGGATATTATGCACTTCAACGGAAAAAAGCTCTTTTTCGAGAGCTTTACCGATCACGCTCGAGTTGAGCGCGGCATACATTTCCGGGAAAATAGTCAATACGCTAATCTTCATAAACCGCAACTTCTTTAAGTTTGTCGCCGTCGAGAACGACGCGCTTCTCTTCGAGGGCGTATTCCCTGACTACGCCTTTCACCTGCGGCATCATAAAACTCGAAGACGCACCCGTGCCTCTTACGCACCACACGTCCGCCGCTCCGTTGCGTAACACGTCGTATATCTCTCCCGAATAATCATCGTCTCCCGCGACGCTTACTTTGCAACCAATTAGTTCGTCTATGAAAAATCTGTCGTCGGGAAGCCCTATCTTTATGCGATCGGGAAGAAATACTTCTCCTCGTATCGCGTCCGCGGCGTCGCGGTCGCATATACCTTCGAGTTTAAGGAGAACGGCTCCGTCTGTATGACGTGCCGTCTCCACCTTATATTCTTTACCGCCGATGACTACCGCGGAAACCTCTTTGAGATATTTTTTATCGAGTTCCGTGAGCAAACGAATCTCTCCGCGGACTCCGTGAGCGCGTGAAGCTATTCCCAAAGGAAGCATCTATCTTTCCTCGATATAGACGTCGTAACGCTTGTCATAGCTCTGCGCCGCAGCTTTTACTATCGTGCGTATAGCTTTGGCGAGTCTTCCGGACTTACCTATAAGACGCGCAACTTTGTCCTTGTCTACGAGAACTTTGATCTCGACGTTGTTGTCGTCTTCGAATACGACTATCTCGTACGAACCTTCTTCGACGACCTGTTTTACAAGAAAATCTACGAAATCACGCATCGATTATTCCTCGATCTTACCGACTGCGGCTTCCACTGCCGCGTCGACGGCGCTGACTTCTTCGGCGGCTTCCGCGGCTTTTGCGAATTTCTTGGAAGGAGCCATGATGCCCGCGTTGACGAAAAGCGTCTTGACGGTGTCGGTGGGCTGAGCGCCTACTCCGAGCCATTTTTTAGCTATCTCGGCGTCGATCTTGATGTCCGCGGGATGCACTTTGGGGTTATAATAACCGATCTGCTCGATGTATTCGCCGTCTCTCGATTTACGGGAGTCGATAGCCACGATACGATAGAAGGGATTTTTCTTAGCGCCCATTCTGTGAAGTCTGATTTTTACTGCCATTGTTCTGTCCTCCGAATTGATAATGGATTATTTTTTATGGTTTTGTCAGAAGGGAAATTTCATCTTTCCGCTGCTGAGTTTTTTCATCATCTGTTTGGTCTGCTCGAATTGGTTGAGCAGTCTGTTTACGTCCTGGACCTGCACGCCGCTCCCTGCCGCTATCCTTCTTCTCCTGGACGCGTTCAATATGCCGGGGTTGCGCCGCTCTTTCACGGTCATGGACAGGATTATCGCTTTGGTCTTCTCGAGCTGCTTTTCGTCGACGTCGAGATTTGCGCCTTTGAGTTTTGACCCCATGCCCGGTATCATCTCGAGCATGTCGCGCATATTTCCCATCTTCTTCATGCTGTTGAGCTGATCGAGATAGTCTTCGAGGTTGAAGGAATTCTCCTTCATCTTCTTCGCCATGCGCACGGCGTCTTCTTCGGTTATCGCGTTCTGCGCCTTCTCTATCAGAGTGAGAACGTCGCCCATGCCCAGTATCCTCGACGCCATTCTGTCGGGATGGAAAGGCTCTATGTCGGTGAGCTTCTCGCCTACGCCCACATACTTGACGGGCTTACCGCACATCGCTCTTATGGACAGCGCGGCGCCGCCTCTCGTATCGCCGTCAAGCTTAGTCAGTATAACGCCGGTAATATCTAGCTCGGCATTGAATGTTGTCGCCACGTTGACCGAATCCTGACCGAGCATCGAATCCACGACGAGCAGTATCTCTTTGGGCGTTACCACGGACTTTATGTTACGCAGTTCGTCCATCAGCTCGCGGTCGATATGCAATCTGCCCGCGGTATCTATGATCACTATGTCGAATCCGTTCTGCCTTGCGTATCCGACGGCTTCGGAAGCGATCTTCACGGGATCTTTCTGCCCGCGCTCGAACACTTCAACGCCCGCTTTCTCGCCGACTATCTGCAACTGCCTGATCGCCGCGGGTCTGTAAATGTCTCCGGCAACTAGCAGCACCTTTTTGTTATCGCGCTTGAGAAGATTTGCGAGCTTGCCGCACATGGTAGTCTTGCCCGCTCCCTGTAAACCGCACATCATAT
>CALVNM010000039.1 GCA_944349735.1 uncultured Clostridia bacterium
GTCGTGTCCTGGTACGACAACGAGAACAGCTACACCAGCCAGATGGTCCGCACCATCAAATACTTCTCCGAGCTCAAATAATCGGATACGAAGAAATTCAGGAAAACTATCCCTTCCGTTCGCGGAAGGGATTTTTTTGTGTCCGAAACACAAAGTCTGTTGAAAATTCCGTAACGGTTACGAACGCGTTACGAATACGTAAATTAAACGACCGGGGTTCTCTCACGCGCTTCGCGCGCGGATTTACCCTTCAATAGACGACGCCTTCTTTGACAGCACGGCACATTAACGTTACGAACGCGCCGTTACCGCTCGAAATAACGGGATACCTTCACGCACGCGTATCCGCTCTTAAAGCGGTAACGCGCGAACAAGAACGCTTCGCCTTTATGCCGCGCCGCATTATAAGCACAGCAAAAAGTTTTTGCCGTAAAAAAGCGCGCGCCGGCATGGCGCGCGCTCCGTTTAATTTTGCCTCAACCGGTTATAATCCGGATAGCTCAGAGTTCAACCGTTCGTAGCCGAAGGATCGATCTCGTAGATGGCCGCTTCGTAAGGCTTGAGAAGGATCGCGTCGCCGAGCGTCTCTTCCTGAGTAGCCCAGTTGTCCATTACAAGCTTCGCTCCGCGCGATGCGGGTATCGTGTCAACGTTGAGAGCTACTTTCTTCTCCGCAAAATTACAGAACACTATGTATCTGTGGCTACCTAATTTGCGCTCATAGCAGTACACTTTCTTGTTCTTCGGGAAATACTCGATGTAATCGCCGTCGCGTATCACGTCGTTGCCCTTACGGAATTCTATAAGCTTCTTATAGAAGTTGAGTATAGAATTGGGATTCTTGAGATCGTCTTGCACGTTGATCTCGCCCAGATTGGGATTTATCTTCATCCATGCCTTACCTGTAGTAAAGCCTGCTCCCGTCTTGTCTTCCCACTGCATCGGCGTCCTCGCATGATCGCGGGCTCGCTTTGACATAGCCCATTTCGCCACGGGCATAAGCGGAGGGAATATCTTGCGGATAAGACTGAATACTCTCGTAGCCATTATGTCTACGTACTCGTTCTCCTCGAGACGGATATTCGTCATTCCTATTTCCTGTCCCTGATAGACGTAAGGCGTTCCGCGCAGCATCATATACGATACCGCGAGCATCTTGCCGAGTTCTTTGCGGTAATATCCTCTGCCGTTGCCGTAGCGGGTTATCGAGCGGGGCTGATCGTGATTCTCGTAGTACAGCGTATTCCAACAGTTTTTCGGAAGCGCCTGCCACGCGCTTTGCACCGCTTTGAACTTCGCGAGATTGAATTTGACGGGGAAGAAGCTCCACTTCATGTCCACGTCCATAAGCTCGAATGTTATGGCGCTGTCCAGCTCGTGCCTGTCCTCCGCTATTATCATCGGCGCGTCGGTGAGCTTGCAACCGATAGCTTCGCCCACTATCATCGTGTCGTATTTCGACCAGGCTTTCTCGTATATCTCGTTAAGGTATTCGTGGATATGCGGTCCCAGCACGAAGTGCTCGTCTCCGCACATAACGGGATTGAATTTACCGTCGGGCAGTCCTTCCGCCTTGCTTATATAGGTTATGACGTCGCAACGGAAGCCGTCCACGCCGAGTTCGAACCAGTAATTGCATATATCCGCCACTTCCTGACGCACTTTGGGGTTATCCCAGTTCAGATCGGGTTGCTTCTTGCTGAACAGATGGAGATACCATTCTCCCGTAGCGGCGTCGTACTGCCACGCGGAACCGGTAAAGCGCGAAGTCCAGTTATTGGGGGGACGCTTGCCGTCCTTGCCCTTACCCTTACGCCATATATAATAATCGCGGTAAGGATTATCTTTGGAAGAGCGGCTTTGCTTGAACCATTCGTGTTCGTCCGAAGTGTGATTCACTACGAGATCCATGACGAGCTTTATACCGCGCTCGTGCATACCGGCGATCATTTCCTTCCAGTCGTCGAGCGTGCCGAATTCGGGGTTTATATCGCGGTAATCGGATATATCATACCCGTTGTCGTCGTTGGGAGATTTATACACGGGCGAAAGCCATACCGCCGTAACGCCCAGCTCTTTAAGATAATCGAGCTTTGATATAATGCCGCGAATGTCTCCTATGCCGTCGCCGTCAGAGTCGCAGAAACTGCGGGGATAAATCTGATAAAATACTGCGTCTTTATACCATCCGGTTTTCATAATTACTCCTTTGAAAGCCGCCGTCGCTTGAACGCCGATCAGTCGACTTTCTTTTTGCTTGATTCTTTTTCTTCCGCTTTACGCTTCTCAAGCTCGGCGATGAATTTGTCTTCGTCGATGGGGAGCGTGACAGCCTCGCCCGTCCAGCTCGAGAGATGTATCGCGTTAGATATGGTGAGTCCTCTTATGCCGTCCGCGCCGGGCGCGATAAGCGGCTCGCCGTTAACTATATGATTTGTGAAGTTGTTGATAATGCCCGTATGCTGTGCGAATACGTTCATAATAAGCTCTCCCGCCTTCGACATTTTCTTGACTATCTTATGAGAAGGTATGGAGGGCATAAACTTCTTATTGGTAGCGTTGAATACAGATTCTCCCACTTCAAGCTCTGTAAATACGAGTTTGTTGTTCTCTATGACGATCTTCCCCTTGTCGCCGTCGATCTCGAGACGGTTGGTACCGGGGAAGTCGTGCGTCGAGGTAATGAATACGCCTGTAGCTCCGTTAGGATACTCCATATATGCGGTCACGTCGTTCTCTACGTTGATATTGCGGTGCATACCTACTTTGGCATAACCGCGTATCATCGAAGGCATGCCGCCGAGCCACTGGAACAGATCGAGCTGGTGCGGGCACTGATTAATAAGCACTCCGCCGCCTTCGCCTGCCCATGTACCTCTCCAGCCTCCCTGATCGTAATAGGCTTGCGGACGATACCAGTTGGTGATTATCCAGTTGATGCGTTTCATTTCGCCGAGGCGTCCCGTTTCCACAAGCTCTTTGGCAAAACGATACAGCTTATTTGTGCGCTGGTTATACATTATGCCGAAAGTTAGCTCGGGTTTGGTCGCCGCAAACTCGTTAAGCTCGCGAATGGCTTTCGTATAAACTCCCGCGGGCTTCTCGATAAGGGTATGGAGCCCTTTGGAGAGCGCGTAAGTCGCTATCACGGGGTGATCGTAGTGCGGAGTCGCCACGAGTACCGCATCCGCCTTGCCGCTGTCTATAAGAGACTTGTAATCGTCGAAAAACTCGACGCCCTTGGATGCGAGGTGCTTTTCCGCCCAGGCTTTACGCTCCGGAGATATATCGCATACCGCGGTGAGAACGCCGTTCTTGATAAGTCCGTGCGTAAAACGCAGACAATGCAGGGAACCCATCTTGCCTATTCCGATGATACCGAATCTGACTTTGTCCATTATTTGGAGGCCTCCTCGATAAATTTCTTGAGATTCTTGTACTGAATTACGAATACGTCCTTGCGGCTTACGGTCTCGCACGCCTTTTTACCCAATTTGGAATCTATATAGCGGAAGGCTTTATAAAACTCCGGTTTCAGATAACGGGCGAAAGGTACGAAATAGAGAAATTTCCTGCCTACGGCATATTTTCCGGTATGCGGCTCGAGAGTCATGAAGCCCTCGTAGTTACGCGCTTCGAGATCGGCAAAGATCTTTTTGTAATCGGTAACGCCCAGTCCGAGCGGTACTTCGACGCGCGTTTCCTTGTCGCAGTCCTTCATGTGATAATAGACGACGTAATCCTTCACTTTCTCATACGCCGCGTTGGGATCTACGCCAACCTGAATGTAGTTGCTCGCGTCGTATATGAGTTTAAGTTTGGGGCTGTTTATCGTGTGATAGATATCGAGGCAACGGTCGTCGGTATCGCCGTATATCTCTTTCTCGTTCTCGTGCAGAAGCACGACGTCTGAGTCTTCCACGCATTCGACGAATTTTCTCAGCTTTTCCATTACCGCGTCGCGGTATTTGGCGGGATCTTCTCCGGCGGGCATAAAGAAACTGAACATTCTTATGTATTTGCAGTTCATGACTCCGCATATCTTGACAAGTTCTTTGAGCTGAACGAGCTGCTTTGCGAAGCCTTCTTCGTCATTGATGCCGACTTTACCTATAGGCGATCCGATCGAGCTGAAGGCTATGCCTTCCGCGTCGAGCTTGGGTTTAACCGCCGCCACGAACTCCTCCACAGTATAATCCGCTATATTTTTGCCGTCGATATTTCTCGGGCAAATGTACTTCTCTCCCAATTCTTTGGCAAGCTCTATCTGCTTGTCAAGGCTGAAACTCACTTCGTCGTAAAATCCCGAAATGGTCACTTTCATATATTTATCTCCTCCTGTTAATAACCGTTATATGAGCGGAACGCAGATGTCCCGCGCGTCGAAAATTTCCCCTTCAATTGTCACACTCCGGAATAAGCCGAGAATCCGCCGTCCACGGGCACGACAACGCCCGTCACGAAACCGCTGAATTCTTCGTCCGCAAGCCACAGGAGAGTGCCCACGAGCTCTCCGAGCTCGCCGAATCTGCCCATAGGCGTATGCGAAATTATCTTATGCGAACGGGGTGTCAGCTCGCCTTTCTCGTTATAAAGAAGGGCGCGGTTCTGATTACCCACGAAGAATCCGGGAGCGATGGCGTTGACGCGGATACCCATAGCCGCGAAATGCACCGCGAGCCATTCGGTAAAATTAGAAACCGCCGATTTAGCGGCGCTGTACGCGGGTATCTTCGTAAGCGGACGGAAAGCGTTCATACTGCTTATATTGATGACCGAGCCGCCCGTTTCCACCATTCCTTTCGCGAATGCCTGCGTCGTAAGCAGGATCGACGTGAAATTAAGGTCGAAAAGCTTCCTTATGGCGTTGCTCTCGAGACTGAAAAAGGACTTGACCGAAGGATCGGCGATGTCTCCTTTCTCGTAATATTCTTTGTCCGTGGTCGCGGCGGGATGATTGCCTCCTGCGCCGTTTATAAGCATATTGACACTGCCTAGATCCTTCAAGACGTTCTCGTAGCATTCGTCGAGACTGGCTCTGTCGAGCACGTTCGCATAATATGCGCGCGCGAAACCGCCGTTCTCGTTGATCTCGTCGGCTACTTTGCGCGCGCCTTCGAGGTTGATATCGATAAGCGCAACTTTAGCGCCCACCTTGGCGAGCTCCTTGGCAAAACAGGAACATATTGCTCCCGCGGCTCCGGTCAGAGCCACCGTCTTATTGCTCAAGTCTATATTATATCTGCGCATATATTCCTCCTCGGATATACAGATTTTCATAAAAGCTACGGCGTCCGTAAACGAACGCCGCTTATACTCAACGACCCTTTTTCTCCGCGTAAACGGCTTCGAAAAGACCGTACAGGTACATTGCTCCCAGCGCGCGGTCGTACAGACCGTAACCGGGTTTGCCTTTTTCCCCCCATATCATCCTGCCGTGATCGGGTCTCACATAGCCGTCGAAACCTCCGTCTACGAGCGCGCGAACTATGGCGAGCATGTCGAGCGAACCCGAGCGGGTGGGATGCGCCGTCTCCTGGAACTTACGCGCCGCGTCGTGGCGGACGTTTCTCAAATGCGCGAAATGTATCCTGCCTTCGGCAATTTTTATCATTTCGACGAGGTCGTTGGCGGGACTCGCGCCGAAACTTCCCGTGCAGAACGTGACGCCGTTGCGCACGGAAGGATTGAGAGCGAGGAAGCGCCTGAGATGCTCCGCATCGGTGATGATACGCGGAAGACCGAATATCCCCCACGGCGGATCGTCGGGGTGAATAGCCATATTCACGTCGCACTCCTCCGCTACCGGTATCACCGCATTGAGGAAGTATTTGAGATTGGCAAAAAGCTTATCCTCGTCGATATCCTTGTAAGCGTTGAGAAGTCCGACGAGTTGCTCGTGCGTGTAACTCTCGTCCCAACCGGGCAAAGAGAGCGAAGTTTTGAGCGGATTGAGAGAAAGAACGGTCTCCTCGTCGTACGCAAGAGAATTACTTCCGTCCGCAAGCGGGCGAGCCATTTCGCTTCTAAGCCAATCGAAAACGGGCATGAAATTATAGCAAATACATTTCACACCGTATTTCGCGAGACGTCTCACGTTCTCGCAATAATTGGCGATGAATCTGTCTCTCGAAGGCGCTCCTAGCTTGATGTCCTCATGGACCGGCACGGATTCCACCACTTCGAATGTCAGTCCGTGCGCCTCTGCGGCATTCTTGAGCGAAAGTATGCTTTCTTCGCTCCATACTTCGCCGACAGGCACGTCGTAGACCGCGCTGACGACGGAATCGATCACCGGGATCTGAGCTATTTTATCGATGGACACGGGATCGCCGGGTCCATACCATCTGAATGTCATTTTCATGGTTAAAATATTATCATAAAAAGCAAGAGATTACAACTTATTCGCGCGAATTTTTTACGCGCGCGAGCATAATTTTTAATATGAACGTCGTATTTACGGTTATACTGGGGGCGTCGTGCGTCATGCTCGCGGTAACGGACCCCGGAGGAATGTTGCCCGCATTCCTGGACGGCGCCGCAAACGCATTAAGACTGAGCGCGCTCCTTTTCGGAAGTTACGCGCTGTGGCTTTCCGCGATAAAAATACTTGAAGCTTCCGGCGTGCAGAAATTTTTAAGGAAATTGTTGAAACCGCTCACGAACGCGCTGTTTCCGGGAGAATCGGAAGAAACTTCGGACGCGATAACTTTGAATTTCGCGGCTAATCTCATCGGCGCCGGCGGCGCCGCTACTCCCGCAGGGCTTAAAGCCATGAGCGGTATGCGCGCGAAAAAGAACGCAGTGATGCTTGTGGTACTCAATTCCACGTCGCTCCAGCTAATCCCCACCACGGTGATAGCAATCCGTGCGGGGCTCGGCTCCGTTACGGACGTGATACTCCCCACCGTCATAGTTACCGCGTTCACCAGCGTGCTCGCCGTGATAGCCGTCAAGGTATTCGTCAGATGATATACGTTATCCCCGTTGTACTGTGTCTTATCTTCGCCGTAGGCGCCGCGCGCAAAGTGAAGCTTTACGACTCCTTCGTAGCGGGAGTCAAAGAAGCCGTGGGGCTCTCGATAAGGCTGCTTCCCTATCTCGCCGTAGTATTTATGGCTATGGAACTCATGCGCGCAAGCGGTCTGTCCGCTATGCTCGGCAAAGCCGTATCCCCGGTGTTTTCGTTGCTTGGGATACCTGACGAACTTGCAGAACTCCTTATCCTGCGCCCTCTCTCCGGAAGCGGCAGTCTTGCCGTGCTCGAAGGGATATACGAGCAGTACGGCGTCGATTCGTACATATCGCGCTCGGCAAGCGTAATAATGGGAAGCTCCGACACGGTACTATACATAGCGGCGGTATATTTTTCGGGATACAAAGAAAACGGCACCCGCGCCGCGGTACCTATCGCTCTCGCCGTAACGTTTCTGGGAGCGATAGCCGCCTGCCTCGTCTGTCGCTTCATCTGAAAATAAAACCCGCACGGAACGTGCGGGTAAATATCGACCGAATCTTATGGGTTACTTGGAATTCAACGCTTATCCTTTAATTTAAGCGCGAGGGCGTAAACGGCGTTGCGGTTCAGGTTGCATTTTAACGCCACCCTGCGCGCGGCTTCGGCTGGAGATACGCCGGAAGCGAGCAATTCCTCCAGCGCTTCCGCGGGATCGGCTTTTTCACCGGACTCCTCCGCAGGCTCCACGATCAGAACGAATTCCCCGCGCTCGTCCTCTATCTCAACGGAAGATAACGTTCCTTCATATACGGATTCGTGTATCTTGGTGAGCTCTTTGACGACCGTGACTCTCCTGTCCCCGTATGCGTTCAGAAGTTCCGCAAGAGTTTTTTTGAGATCGTGCGGCGCCGTGTAAAATATCAGCGGTATTCCGTATGCCCTCGTTTCTCCGAGAAGCTCCCTTCTGTCCGCGTTTTTGTCGGGCAGGAAACCGATAAAGGCAAATTTCCCGTCGGTAATTCCGGATACGGACATCGCCGTCACGACCGCCGACGGTCCCGGTACGGATTCTATGCGTATCCCCCGCTCCCGACACTCTTTGACGAGCACCGCGCCCGGATCGCTCACGCAAGGCATCCCCGCGTCCGTCACGAGGGCTACGTTTTTACCCTTCTCGAGTTCCGCGACTATCTTTTCGGTAGCCGCTCTTTCCTTCTGCTTATAATAGCTTACCAACGGCTTCGAGATACTGTATTGCTTGAGAAGTACGAGAGTGTGCCGCGTATCTTCGCAGGCTATCATATCGACCGAAGCGAGCGTTTCCACCGCGCGGTAAGTTATGTCTTTGAGATTGCCTATCGGCGTGCCGACTATATATAACGTTCCGCTCATTTCCCGTACATCTCCTTCACGCGATCGGTATAGCTTCCGTCCTCGTTGCATATCACGAGCGGCTTGAGAATTTTGACGCCGCGGTGTCCGTTCCGCCTGCCTTCGACGATGACGGTATCCACATCCTTATACGGCGTGGGTTGAACGGGAGTTATGACCTTGGGCTCTATGCCGTGCGCGCGCATCGAGCATATCAGATCCACGGCGCGCTCAGACTTCACTATCGCGTAGAATTTGCCGCCGTACTTCAGAAGTTCCGACGCGGATTTTACTATCTCGTCGAGCGTAATGAGGACTTCGCTCTTGCAGATGTCTATTTCGCTCGCGTCCTCTTTCTTTCCGCGATATATGCCGTATGGCGGATTGACGTAACAGACGTCGAAGTGCTTACCTCCGACTACCGACCGCGCGTCGCGTATGTCGGCTTTCAGTATTTTGACTTTATTTTCGAGTCCGTTAAGCTCCACCGAACGCGCGGACATGTCGAAAAGACGTTCCTGTATCTCTATTCCGTATATCTCGCTTGCATTGGTTTTTGCGGCAAGCAGCATCGATATAACTCCCGAACCGCTTCCGAGCTCGATTATTCTGTCCCCTTTGACCGCTTTGACGGTATTGGCAAGAAGGACGGCGTCGGTCGTGAACGCATAGCCGTCTTTTTTCTGGATTATGCTGAGTCCTGCGCATTCCAGATCGAATATTTCTTCGTTTTCTTTGAGTTCGGCGGGCATATTTCAATTATACATTAGCCGCGGTTATTTAACAAGCGATATTATTTAATGATTTCGATAGACTTATCGCGCGCGAAGTAGTATAATATAAACAACAAATTTACCGGAGGTCATTATATGCCACTCGTAACAAGTAAAGAAATGTTTGAGAAAGCATACGCGGGCGGATACGCCATCGGCGCTTTCAACGTCAACAATATGGAAATTATACAGGGCATCGTAAACGCCGCCGCCGAAGAGCGCGCGCCTCTTATTCTTCAGGTCAGCGCCGGCGCGAGAAAATACGCCAACCCCACTTACCTCAAGAAGCTGGTAGAGGCTGCCGTCGAAGAAACAGGTCTTCCGATCTGCCTGCACCTCGATCACGGCGATTCCTTCGAACTCTGCAAAGACTGCGTGGACAAAGGCTTCACCTCCGTTATGATAGACGCGTCAGGTCACGCTTTCTCCGACAACATCAAGATCACCCGCAACGTGGTTGAATACGCTCACGATCACGGCGTAGTGGTCGAAGCCGAACTGGGAAGACTTGCGGGCGTAGAGGACGACGTCAAAGTCAAAGCCGAAGATTCCTCCTATACCGATCCCGATCAGGTTCAGGAATTCGTCGAAAAGACGGGCGTCGACAGCCTTGCCATCGCTATCGGCACCAGCCACGGCGCATTCAAATTCAAGGGCGAACCCAAACTCCGCTTCGATATTCTCGAAGAAGTTGCCAGACGTCTTCCCGGATTCCCGATCGTTCTCCACGGCGCGAGCAGCGTTCCTCAGTATCTCGTAGAAGAGATCAACCGTTACGGCGGCAATATGCCCGGCGCCAAAGGCGTTCCCGAAGAGATGCTCCGTAAAGCTGCCGAAATGGCGGTTTGCAAGATCAATATCGACTCCGACCTCCGTATGGCGGTCACCGCTACGATCCGCAAATACTTCAACGACAATCCCTCTCACTTCGATCCCCGTCAGTACCTCGGACCGGCGAGAGAAAGGGTCAAAGAAGTCGTCAAACACAAGATCCAATACGTTCTCGGCTGCGGCGGAAAAGCGTAACGGAAAAGTTTTTGCGCGCGTAAGCGCGTGAGAGCATTGTAATAAAGCAAAATGCCGAAACTCGCGTTTCGGCATTTTTTATTCGTTTAACGTAATTATTTTTCGGGAAGGGACGGTATCAAGCGAAATTGAAACCGTCTTTTTGCAATTTCACGATCTGCAAAGTAAGCTGTTCGATGAATTCTTTATTGTTCTTGGTCTTCATCATCATCTGGATGAGATTCTCGGTAGCTTCCATGACGTCGCCTGCCGAAAGCATCTTACGTACCGCCCAGATACCTTCGAGTTCTTTCTGATCGAGCAGAAGCTCTTCCCTTCTCGTTCCGCTTCTGTTGAGGTCGATCGCGGGGAATATGCGTTTTTCGCTGAGTTTACGGTCGAGATGTATCTCCATATTGCCCGTACCTTTGAATTCCTCGTAGATAACGTCGTCCATTCTGCTTCCGGTATCCACGAGCGCGGTGGCGATTATCGTAAGACTGCCGCCGTTCTCGATATTGCGCGCCGCTCCGAAAAATCTTTTCGGAGAATGTAACGCACCCGGATCTACGCCGCCCGAGAGAGTTTTTCCGGTAGGCGTAATGACTAGGTTATATGCGCGCGCAAGACGCGTAAGAGAATCCATGAGTATAACTACGTCTCTGCCGCGTTCGACAAGTCTTTTTGCCCTTTCGAGGACCATTTCCGAAGCCTTCGTGTGATGCTCCGGCATCTCGTCGAAGGTGGAGAATATTACTTCGCCTTTGATGCTTCTCTGCATATCCGTGACTTCTTCGGGGCGCTCGTCCACGAGCAGCACCATAAGGTGGGCGTCCGGATAATTGACCGCTATACTGTGAGCGATTTTTTTGAGCAGCGTGGTCTTGCCCGCTTTAGGCGGGCTTACTATCATCGCTCTCTGACCTTTGCCTATAGGCGCGACGAGGTCGATAGCCCGTATCGCGTAATCGGCGGAACTCGTAGCAAGTTCCAATTTGAAGCGTTCGTCGGGATATACCGGAACGAGATTTTCGAAAGAAGGACGATTGAACGCGGACTCCGGAGAATCACCGTTGACGCTTATTATTTCCTGCACGTTCATAGGACGGTTCTCGGCGAGCTTCTTGACATAAGCCCTGACAAGATCACCCTTCCTCAAGCCGCTTTTACGTATTTTAGGCGCGGCGATATACGCGTCGCCTTCTCCCTGCTCGTAATTATGGGCGCGCAGGAAGCCGTATCCGTCGGGGCATATCTCGAGTACGCCCTCGCGTATCTCCATTTCCTCGGTGGATTCCTCCTGTTGCTGCTGGAAATTGTTGCGATTGTTGTCGTATCCGTTCTTTTCGTACTTATTATTGAAATATCCGTTATTATTGTTGCGCGCCTCGTATCTTTTACGGGTATCGAAAGCGCTGTCGGTAAAGCGCACTCCCTTGGGCTTGAGCTGCGTCGTATCGTAGGGCTGCGTGTCCGCTCCGTCGGCGCGCTGCTCGCTCGGCGCGGGTTTTTCTTCTTTCTGTTCGGCTTCGCCTGCCTTTTCCGTATTCGCTTCGCTCTTCGGAGCAGGTACCGTAACGTTTACCACGGCTTTGGGCGGACGTCCCCTGCGCTTCTTGTTGGGTTCGACATTCTGCACCGGATTTTCCTTGGTGCTGAGTATGAAATCGATAAGTTCCTGTTTCCTTTTGTCCGTAGGACTGTGGTGTCCGAGCTTGCGTGCAAGATCTCTGAGCTGAAAAATGCCCATAGCGTTCAACTGCTCGGCAGTATAAAAGTCGGCCATAAAAATATCTCCTGAAAATGATTTGTTGATATTAGGTTGTTAAAATAATTTTCCGCCCCTAAATAAAGTATTGCATACGGAGCAAAGAGCTAAGGCAAAATATTGTCGTTAATTGACTTTTTTCGGCACAATCACTCTTGTTTTCTCGCCGTCGAAATCGGCACGGTCGAATTCGAGTTCGGTCGTGTCGGCATACTCGACGTCCCTTCTCGGGAAAAGATCGAGGAATTCGTCAAGCTCGTCGAACTCCGTAATGTAACCTTCGCACATATAGTGCATGGGGATGACTATGTCGGGCATCAGCAGATCGACATATTCTTTGGCTTGCGCGGCATTGATTGTATATACGCCGCCTACAGGAATGAGCAGGATATTGATAGATCCTATCAACTCCGCAAGCAAAGGACTGAGTTCCTCTCCGATGTCGCCCAGGTGACAAATTTCCACTCCGTCCATACGGAAGCGGAATACGGTATTTTTGCCGCGCAAAGCGCCTTTTTTCTCATCGTGATAGCTACGGAATCCGTATATATCCACTCCGTCTACGCTGTGTTCGCCGGGCGTATTGATGAGCAGTTTGTATTCTTTGACGGCCTTAACATGGTTATGATCGAAATGGTCGTGACTCACCGTCACAATATCGGCGGAAACTTCAGGATAAGGAACGCCTACCTTAACGGCGTCAAAAGGATCGGTTATAAGACTAATACCCGTGCTTTCCGTCAATTTGAAAGAGCTGTGTCCCAGCCATTCGATCTTCATAAAATCTCCTTATTAGAGAAAACCTTTTCTATATTATACAATATCCGTTTTATTTTTGCAACAGCTAATTATTTAAGGATATCATAATATTTTCAAAAAAGATTATTTTACCCGGCACTGTACTATCAGGCGCGACGGAACTGGTTTGTTGCCGTACACTCCGATAAAGCAGCGCACTGATATTGAGGCATATTTTTCGCCGTAATCTATGCCCAGTCCGTCGGAAAGAAATACCAATTCCATCGATTCCGTGTCGATCATTTCCTTGAAGTCCGGTCTGAGCGCGGTAAGTACGTTGAACTGCTTGACTACGGATACTCCGCCGCCTTCTTCGGGAACTTCTTTCACTCTGAGGAGGGAAACTTTGTCGCGGTTAAGCCCTATCGTAACCGAATAACCGCGCTCATAGTCGCGGTAAACTATCTGCGCGGTATCGTTCACGTATGTGTATTCGCAGTCCGTATAGAGGAAGATGCCGTTTGACGGTTCTGCGTTTTCCGTACTAATGGTCAGTTTAGCGTCCATTATTTGCCGAGCAATTCGTGTATCCTGTCGGAGCAGTTCAGAAGCGGCGATACGGATTTGTTCTGATTGCACGAAGCTATGATATAGCTTATATACTTGGAAAGATCCGCACACACGAACCAACTTCTCGAGAGAAGTTCGGGACTGTTATAGGTAAGATTGGTGCTGAGCACTGCGGTGAAAAGACCTTCTTCATAGGCTTTGTCGAACTTCTCGAAGCCTTCGGTGAACAACGCGTAAGTAGCTGTAAGGAATATTTTGCCGCAGCCTTTCTCTTTGAGTTCCTTACAAAGTCTCAGTACGGAATCGCCGGTGGCGATTATATCGTCGGCGACGAGTATGTTCTTGTCTTTGACGTCCATACCGATATATTCGTGAGCTACTATCGGGTTTCTGCCGTTGACTATCCTGGTATAATCCCTGCGCTTATAGAACATACCGAGATCCACTTCGAGTATCGACGCGTAGAAAATGTTTCTGTTCATCGCGCCTTCGTCGGGCGAAACAATCATAAAGTGGTTCTCATCGAACTGAAGATTGGGGAATCGCGTCATAAGCGCCTTCATGATCTGGTATGTGGGGAAGAAGTTATCGAATCCCATGAGCGGCACCGCGTTCTGAATACGGGGATCGTGCGCGTCGAAGGTTATTATATCCTTCACGCCCATAGAGTACAGCTCCTGAAGCATCTGCGCGCCGTCAAGGCTTTCTCTGGAATTGCGTCTGTGCTGTCTTCCGCCGTAAAGAAGCGGCATGATGACCGTGATACGTTCCGCTTTACCGCCTGCCGCGCTTATAACGCGTTTGAGATCGGCGTAATGATCGTCCGGAGACATGCAGTTTTCACGTCCGAAGAGTTGATATTTGCAGTTGTAGTTTCCTACGTCCACAAGCACGTAAACATCGTATCCGCGCACGGAATCTTCTATTATGCCCTTGCCGTCGCCGGTGGTGAAACGGGGGCAATGGCTTTCGATTATAAAAGATTTTTTCTTGAATTTGGGGTTTTTGTTACCGACGTCGCGATTGTACCAATCGACCAGATAATTGTCGATACGTTTGCCGAGCTCTTTGGCCCCGTCGAGAATGATTAGACCTAAAGGCGCTACCGGAGATGCGTCTTCGAATACTTCCGTGAAAAATGTAGGCATCGTATTCCTCCGTAAATT
>CALVNM010000040.1 GCA_944349735.1 uncultured Clostridia bacterium
AGGGTAATCTGGAGGGCAAAAATGAAAAAACTTAAAAATTTATTGATATTTACGCTCTGCATTTTGCTCGCGTTCGCTTTGCTCGCAGGCTGTAAAGACGAGAATACCGACGGGACGGAAAACGGCGGTAACAGCGCCCAAAACGGAAACGGCGCGTTTGCCATAACCGTAACGCCTTCCGACGACTACGAGATAATCCCTTCGGCTACGTCCGCGGCGGAGGGTACGGATATCACGTTGACGGTGAGCTCGAAGTCCGCCGACAAGCTCGTCACCGCAGTCAAAATGAACGGAACGAACCTCAGTAAGTGGGACGGTGTTTACGCGTTCACGATGCCTGCAAAAGACGTCACGCTTTCGGCGGAAGTCAGAACGCTTACCGAAGTGCGTTCGGACGGAATGGCGGTATTTGCGGAAAGCAATCTTACCTCGATAGCGAAGAACGCGAACCATAATTCCGACAGCTTTTCGGATAAAAACTGGGGACTCGATATTTCCTTCGTAGACGCGTATTGGATGACTATCTTGAAAAACGAGATTATTTCCACGGCGCAGAACGTGATACCCGATTCGGCGATAACTCTCAAAACGAAAACTCAATCGACGAGTAACGTGATAATCGGAGCCAAGATACTTATCGATACCGAGAAAATAAGCGCGGGTACTACCTGGCTCGTAATGGATTTTGCGAGCGGCAACCTTTCTTCCGATAAAGGTTCGCTCGCGGTGAAAATAACGGTACGCGAATACGGCGAAGTGGACGTCGAGACGATGCGCGAAACTCTCGTGTTCGACTTGAGCGGATTAGGGGCGGTTGACGGACAATATACCGTCAGGATCTCGGACGAAGACCATATCGACGGTTCCACGGCGGGAGCTTCGCCTTTCAAAGACTATACTTTGAACGCCGTAGACGGTAAGGTTTCCGTTACCTTCGACTATGTAGCGGGGCATGAGTATTGGATAAGGATAACCGCGGGAAGCGCCGACGATTATCAAACGGCGTTAACGATAGAAGCGGAGAGCGCGAGCGGAGCCGTATATACGGGAGACGAAGATTTCGCGGGAACGGGAAGACTTACGTTTACTGAGCCCGAAACCGTGCTTACTTTGACGGTCAAATCAAACGTCTGACGAGCTTTACTGCGTGATTCTACGGCAGGACATAAATGTTTAGGACAGGCGATACGGCATAAGTTAACGGAGGAACAAGGTTGTTAGACCTTTATAAAGGCGATATAACCCAACTGAAGGTTGACGCTATAGTCAATGCGGCGAACCGTACGTTGCTCGGAGGAGGCGGCGTGGACGGCGCCATCCACCGCGCGGCGGGCAGGGGACTTTACGAGGAATGCAAGACTCTAGGCGGTTGCGAAACCGGCGAAGCGAAAACCACCGGAGGATACCTTCTACCCGCTAAATATGTTATTCATACCGTAGGACCGGTGTGGCGCGGCGGCGGTTACGGCGAAAAAGAACTGCTTACGCGTTGTTACCTCAATTCCTTGAAAGAGGGGATATCGCGCGGGGTAAAAAGTATAGCCTTCCCGCTCATATCGTCTGGGGCGTACGGATATCCGCTCGCGGAAGCGCTCGAAGTGGCGGTGATTGCGCTTGCCGAAAACACGCCAGCAGACGTGTCGGCGATACTCGTATTGTACGACGAGAAAACGTATATAGCGGCTCAAGAAACGCTCGCGCGCCTCAAGCGCGAGTAAGAGCGCGGTAGAAAGAAGATCTGAAAAATTTATGCGTAAACGCAAGTTTGTCCGCTCCCTGACTCTTTATTCGCGGGAGCGGTTCTAGCTTACTAGTAGGAACGAACGGAGTATATGCGCTATCCCGATATTGCCCGGCGGATCAGTATCCGTTATAAATAAAGCCGTTGCTTTATTTCTAGATATGTGGTAATATGCTATTACATAATACTTATACATATAACGGAGTAAAGGTATGATGGAAAACAAAGACGAAAAAACGATGAAGCACGCAAAAAATAAAAAAGTATTGAAAATAGTAGGGATAGTCCTTCTCTTGGCGGGCGTATGTTGCGCCGTGACGGGCTTCGTGGATATGGGACTGTCGATGAGAAGAATGGAGATGCCGAGACTCTTTTTCCTGTTGATAATAGGATTCCCGTCCATAGGTATAGGCGGTATGCTCACTCTTATGGGCTTCCGCAAGGAAATGGCTACCTATATCAAGAACGAGTCCGTGCCCGTATTCAACGAAGCGAGCGAGGAGATGAAACCGGGGATAAGCGCGGTAGCTAGCGCGGTTAAAGAGGGCGTTACGGCTTCGGTGATCTGCCACGCCTGCGGTGAAAGCAATACCGAGGGAAGCAACTTCTGCCGTAAATGCGGTAAGCCGCTGTCGTCCGTCTGCCCGCGTTGCGGCGCGAGCGTTGCGCCCGACTCCTTCTTCTGCCCGAAGTGCGGCGAAAAGTTAAAATAATTATTTAATATAATTCAATTTTAGGCTTCCGTATGAATAATTACGGGAGCCTTTTTTTGAATTTTCAATTAGTCTTGTCGTCGGCTCACGCGCTCAGGGTTGACAATATTATTATTTAATCGTATGATATATTCTATTTAAGCCGATTTTGATTTCGAATGTGAGAAATGAAAAAACGAATTTGCAGTAAAACACGAGTTAATGCGGTCATCGGATGCGCCGGGATACTTGGGTCACCGGAAAAGGAGCACAATGATCAAACTCGTAAACGTTTCGAAAACTTATACGACCGGCAAAAACGTTTATGTCGAAGCGCTCATTATCGCCGTAACGGCGTTCGTTCTCGCTCTGCCCGGTATATTCGGGATTTCCGCCGTTCTCAATAAGACTATCTACGGCGGAACGGAAATACCCTTCCTTAAAATAAGATTCACGGTACCGTTGCTTACTTTTGCCGTGGCGCTCGTCGGTTGTACGATAGGGAGCGTGATCCCTATAGCGCGGCTCGTAAGGAAAAAGCCGGTGGATATCGTCAAAGCGTGATCGGGCATTGAGCGCGGCAACGCTCTACCTTTCCCCGAGCGGTTCTTCCCCAGTGCGCCGCCGGGGGCTTTTCTTTTCATCCCTGATTTGCTATAATATACATATCTTGAGATCTTCGGGAGGCGCGTACATGAAGGAAGTAGGCGTAGAATTTGCTCTCACCTGGATAGAACCGGGTCCTGTGACTCTCATAACCACTAATTACGGCGGGCGCAACAACGTTATGACGATATCGTGGACTATGGCGATCGATTTCGACGGGCGTATGGTCATTACGTCGGGCGACTGGAATTACTCTTTCCGCGCGTTGCGCGCCAACCGCGAATGCGTCGTATGCGTGCCGCCCGCAAGCATGGCAAAGACCGTCGTCGATATCGGCATGGTCAGCGGCGAAAATACCGATAAATTCCGTAAATTCGCCCTCACCGCGTTGCCCGCAAAAACCGTCAACGCGCCGCTCATAGCGGAATGTCTTGCCTGTCTCGAATGTGAAGTCGAAGATATCGTCGAGCCGTACGGCTTCGTAGTCATGAAGGTGAAGCGCGTATGGGTGAACGAGGATATCGAGGACAGGAGGATACTTCACGCGGTGGGGGACGGAACGTTTTACGCCGACGGAGAGCGTTTCGATTTACGCAAGCGTATGGAATCTAAACTTCCGCCAGGACTCTGAACCGAATATATATAATATATGCGGAAGGGGGAGCTATGAAATATTACGTTATGGCGGACGTGCACGGGTTTTGTTCCTTGTTGCGAGATACGCTCGAGCAAAAGGGCTTTTTCAGCGACGAAGAGCCGCGTAAGCTGATACTTTTGGGGGATCTTTTCGACCGCGGAGGAGAAGCCGTAGAAATGCAGGACTTCGTGCTCGGACTCATGGAGCGGGACGAAGTCATACTCGTGCGCGGCAATCACGAGGACTGTATAACGGAGCTTGCCGACAATTTCTTGAGTTATCTTTTCGGCGGCGATTTGAAGCACACTCACCATTACGTGAACGGCACGCTGGACACGGCTGAGCAACTTACCGGATTCGATATGCGCGCAATGCGCGAAGCTCCGTATTATTTCGTGTCGGCATTAAGGGAAACTCTGCTTTTCCGCACCGTGATACCCGCAATGACCGATTATTTCGAAACTGAGAATTACATATTCACTCACGGTTGGATACCTTGCCTGCGCTCCGGGTATTCGGGGAAATACTTGTACTCGCCCGTGGAAAACTGGCGAGGAGCGGATAAAGACTTATGGGAAACGGCGCGATGGTATAACGGAATGGACGCCGTGCGTTATGTAAGAGCCGATAAGACCGTGGTATGCGGACACAGGACGGCTTCATACGGTCACAGTAAGTACGAACGCAAAGGCTCGGAGTTCGGTGCCGACGCGGATTACGGTCCGTATTATTCGGACGGCATCGTCGCCATAGACGCGTGTACAGCTTATTCTGGTAAAATGAATTGCATAATTATCGAGGACGAGCCGCAGGAACGAGGTTAGTCGCCGAACATCGGTAAATTCGACGGACGGTTATTTTGCCGCGCGTTTTTCGCGCGGCTTTTTATGCGGTTTTTATGAATTATTGTATGAATTCAAGGTTTGCCGCAATTTTTGCGGTAAGGCTTTTTCACTTGCGGTAAAGTCGCAATTTGTTGTGTCAAACAGAATTGAATATTATGCCGCGCTCGGGTAAAATTCAGACGTAAACAAAAAAATCTGCTTTCGGAGGGGAAAATGGACTAAGTAACGATACGGCGTGTAAGGCAATTAAGGCACGGATTTTTCCGACGCTCGAGCTTCAGCGTCTCAGAGCGAAAATCAAATACACAATGACAAAAGGAGAAACATTATGGAAATGACCAAAAGCACCAAAACTATCTATTTCGTGATCGACTGTTCCGGTTCGATGTACGGAGCTCGCGCGGACGCCGTCAACGTGGCTATGGAAAAAGTAGCGCGCGAGGCTATCCCGAAAATTAAAGCGGACAAAGGCTCGCAGATAGACTGTCGATTCAAGTTCCTCGGCTTTTCGGACGGATTCAACGGTAAAGTCGTGGAGCTTATGTCTCCCGCCACGCTGGACACTTTCAAAGCGTGGAAAAAGATTCCTCAGACCAGTTTCCGCAACGGCACGCCTACCGGAGCCGCGCTTCAGGCGGTCATCGACGATCTCGAAGGCGCGCAGAACGGTGACCGCGATATGAACGCGCCGGCAGCTGCGATAATCCTCGTTTCCGACGGCATGCCCAACGGCAGTAATCCCACGTACGACGAAGTCTTGCTGAGGGCGGAAAAGGGACGTCCCGACAGTTCTGCCGAGTTCCGCCGCGCCGTCAAGCTGGCTATCGGTATAAACGTGGATGAAGAGGGACGTAAAAGTCTCAAGAAATTCGGCAAGATAAGTAAGTCGCTCGCCGCAAATAACGTACAACCGTATTACGATTGCACCGACGATTATCTTGCCAAGTTGCAGGAGGTATTGGTCAGCCTTACATTGGCTGTTTCCTCTTCCTAAATCGCACGGATCTTAACGAGTACGTTACGGAGGAAATTATGTGCATTAAAAAAGACGAAGACAGGATCGTTCGGCAGGCTCGGGGAGCTTGCGGCATGTCGTCGCCGTACGGATCGGGCAGTGTTTATCCGCTGCCCGATCGTGAACGCCCCGATATGTGCGATTGGGACGAAGTTTACAACCTGAGAGATGTGGACAACAACAGAAAATATAGCGAATATGCCTCGAGAGCGCTCGAAAATCAAGGCTTTGGCGCAGTATTAGAGAAGAAAAAACATATCGAAATCGCGTCTGCGGACATTGAGGACCGTAAAGCGCAGAAGAGCGAAGAGCTTATGCGGATCGGTAAGCAATTCAAAGAGTACAGCTATCGGGAGACTCTCGATCTCGCGGCGCGCGTTACGGATTTTTACGTAGAAAAACAGACTTACAATGCGGATTTCGAAAAAGAGTTCGTAAAGCTTGAACGTAAATTCCCGGAATGCAAGCTCTTGGACGAGCAAAAGATCAAGTCGCTTACGGGATATTTCGGCGACTTGACCCGAGATCAGAGAAACAACGTGATCTTCGGCGGGATATTGTTTTTCGTGCTTACGCGCGGGGAGTATCCCCAAGATCACTGGGAAGACGTACGGCGTAATTACCGAGACACGCTCATAGGCATAGCGGAGGAACACTCCGATAAAGCGAGGAGCGCGTTACGTAAAGCCGGCGGAAACGGATCCTGCATTGACTTCGACGCCCCGATCGCGTGTTATAAAGCCGAACGCGAGAGGAAAGACATAGAGAAACTCATCCCCGAAGAAAACGAGTTGATTGTCGGGCAGGTCAAACTGTTCGAGATCCTTTACGACGTGTTCGTAGATAAATACGCAAATTACAACGTGACGATCTGGCAGAAAAAAATCAACGAGTTTATAGGTAAAAAATATAATCTCGTAAACAATCCCGCGAACAGCGTAAGAAGGGATAAGTTCGAATTGTTCGCGGTTTCCTGCGAAGGTTTGCTCGACAAACCCGGACATCACGAATGTGAAGACGCTTCCTGCGCGGTCGCGTTCGACGACAATACATGGCTTGCGGCTGCCGCCGACGGTGTAGGCAGTTGCCCTTATTCCGGCAGAGGCTCGAGGCTTGCGATAAACAAGCTTAGAGAGGTAATCGACCGTAAGCTTAAAGAAGACGGTTATATAGAGCCTGTAGCAGACTACCATAGAAGGAAAAAGCACGGAGCGTTGCCTAAATGGTCCGAGCTCATGTACTTTTTCAGGTTTGAGCTTGCTAGCGCGCTTTATAAGGAATGGGCGTCGGCTATACGCGGCACAGACGGCGAAAGTCCGGACAATCCTAACGATTTCGCAACCACCTTGCAGTTTGCTTTCGGATGTAAAGCCTTCGTCGTTTGCGGTAAAGTGGGCGACGGACTGATGTTCCTGTCGAAGCGCGAAATCATAGGCGAAAGGGTGTGCGACGGAGGCAGATTCATAGACGACGGCATATCGGGAGTGACTCAGCCCGAGGTCATCACGGTAGCGCACCTTGGCGGCAATCCTTCCGCACTCAGGACTGATTTCTATGTATCGGGGGAAGTGAGGGATATAATCATCGCTTCGGACGGCGCGGAATACGTATTAGGCTCCGGAGTAAGAGCGCTAAAAAACACGACCGAATATTTGCGCGGTTTGCCTTTCGAGAAAAGGCGAGCGGCGATCGAGTCGCTGTCGAAGCGAGGCGCCGATTACAACGAGACGCAGGGCGGCAGCGGCGACGACAGCACGGTAGTACACGTCTTGCTTAAGGTATAAGGAGAGAAAATCATGAAAATCGGCGACAAAGCGGCAGCAAACAGAATTTCCTACGAGATCGTCGAGAAGATGGGCGAGGGAGGACAAGGCTCTGTATGGAAGGCAAAGCGTACCGACAACGGCGTACTCTACGCCGTCAAGATCATCAACGAGAAAGATCCCGACAAGCGGCGCAACAAACTCAACAACATCAAACGTCTCATAGAAAATTCGCTTGACTCGAGTCTCAAAGCTCCGTGCGACGAACACGGCGTAAAATTCGCTTTCCCGATAGCGCAGATCAACGACGCCGCAACGGGCGAAACGGGCTACGTAATGGAACTCGCGTCCGGCAAAACTCTCGATTCGTTATGGCGGGAAGGTACGCTCCTTCGCATGGGGACGCGCGACAAGCTCGAGATCGCGTATAAAGTAGCGAAAGCGATAGACATTTTGCATTCTCACGGATACTGCTATACGGATATAAGCTGGGCGAATTTCATGTGGGACAAACAGAACCGCAGGCTTTACATAATAGACTGCGAGAATGCCGCATGCAGCGCGCATATCGAAAGCGGCGAATGCCATTTCCTCATAGGAACGGGATTTTTCATAGCTCCGGAAGTGGCTTTCGGTAAAGCTAAGGTGGGATTCAATTCCGATTTATACGCGCTGGCGACCATGATATTCTGCCTTCTCACGGGCAACGTATTGTTTTCGGCGTATCACGGAGAAGCGATGTACAAGGCGCGCCCGATGTGCCAGAACATGGTAGAAGTGGCGGAATATGTACGAGAAGGAGATCTCGACGACGACTGGCAGCATTTCGTGTTCGATCCCGATGACAAGCGTAACGGTATCGATAATCTGTGCGTGGGAAGCAAAAATCCAGTCAATATCGCCTTTCGTAAAAATCTCGACGAAGTCATCCGCATATGGAATTATACGGACGCGAAACTCAAAGCTCTTTTTTACGACGCATTCCGCGATCCTTTCGACGGCGCGAAGCGACCTATGGCGTACATATGGGCGTCCAATATCAAAGAGTTGATCGCTAACGGAGCAAAGTCGATCGCGGCTAAGCCGAAAGAAGCGCACGCGCCGAAAGCAGCAGCGAATTCCCCCGCAACCGCGAATATCGCAAGCGACGAGTATCCCGCATTCCGTCCGCGGCACGTCGATGTCGGAGCCGTACAGGATATTTATCCCGCGTTCAATCCGATCAGACCGATCGGACCCGACGCAGGTAACGCCGTGCTTTACCCCGCGTTCGTGCCGTCTAAACGCGACAAAACCGCTTACATTAAGATGCCCGACGGCAGCACCAGACCTTTCGATACCGACGAATACGTTCTTACGGGAGTACCGATCGGGAACAATGAGGCAATAGGGCGGTTTTTCGTAAAAGGCGGCGATTACGGCTTCGTGTGCGACGCGGATAAGGAAATACAGATACTCGCGGCGGACGGCTCCGTCAAAAAACGCGTGAAGAAAGGGGAGAGCGTCTCCATTGATAGCGGCGACGCTATCAGCGCGACAGGCGATATAAGCGATGCCGCGATACTGGTCTTTTGATCTTAATACCGAGGAAATATGGAAAAGCTACAATTCAAAAGATATTGCGACGCCATATCGTGCATGGCGGCAGAGGTAAGCGATTGGCGCGACAGGACGGGATCCATAGTAGCGGATTATCTCAGAGACGATTCCTCCCGCGGATACGGTATGGTCCTTACCAAACTTATAGGCGACGCGTATGCGTCGGTTACCGAGAGTTACGCGCAGAGTAAAATAAACGGGGTAAGCGTCGATCTGTGCGAGATAGCGAGCGCAATCATGGCGAAGAAGAGGATCGACAACTTCAGGTTCTCGGCTTATCTTTTCGCAGTCGGCGTGGCTGCAGTCTCTTCCGGGAACGCATGCGTAGACGACATAGATTACGATCTTTTCGATTATAACGAGTTTATCGCGTTCGATTCGGCGGCTTCCGTTTCGGAAGAGACAGATCCTGTCAAAAGGGAACTCGCCAAATTCAGGGTAAGGTTGCTCGACTTCTCGCGCACGAACCAACTCGTGCATTTCAGATACGCCAAAAAAAGCACTTTACAGCTGTATAGTCCCAATCTGCACGCTACGCTGAAGGCTGTGACCCGCGGACAGAAAATACATATAGCCGGTTGGCAGAAATTGACGCCGAGCGTTTTGTATAAGTGTAAGATATGCGGCTCGACTGCGTTCGGGAAATACGATTTCAATAACAAAAAGACTCAGAACGCCGCGGAATGTCCGGTATGCGACGCGGGGAACGCACATAACCGCAAGAGCATGGCACCCGTCAAAGAGCAGTTGAAAGTGCTTCCCGACGAGGGTTACGTCTGCAAATGCGGTGCAGTAACGCCTTTAGTGGAAATACGCGCGCAGGGCAAGTGCCACGTGTGCGGAGCGAGCGTTTCATTCGATTCCTACCCCGTTATAACGCGGTCGGAACTCGGCGTTTACTTGCCCGACGAGATGATATGCTCCGTGGGAGACGCTTCGGCGAAAGAAGCCTTAAAATCTATTATGAACAAGGCGAAATACATGGAGCGCAATTTCGGTCTGCACGTGATGTATCTGGCGTGCGGCTTTCTAGAATGGAAAGACGTAAACGGAACCGAATACCGTTCGCCGATCCTGCTTTGTCCGATAAGTCTCGGCGTGGATAAAAGTAAAGGCACGTATTATTTCGAAGCGGATCCGACCGGCAGCGGCATATTCGAGGTCAATAAGACTTTGCTGAGGATGCTGTCTTCCTATTCGCGCACGCTGTCTATAGAGCTTCCGGAACTCGACGAAAGCAATGTCGGAGCATACCTTGCGGTATTGAAACAGTACCTTGCCGACGGCGGTAACGGATCCAATCCCGTCACTTCGGCTTGGCGCGTAGATCAGAGCTTCGGGATAGGGCTTTTTCATTACCAGAAACTTCAATTACAGCACGATATAGAATGCAATGCAGACAAATATCTTGAAAACCCGCTGATAAGGCGGCTTTGCAAGGACGATAAAGCCAAAATCGAGACGACCGTATCGAAGAAACGCCATTCGATGGAATACGTGTTGTTGGACGCGGATTCGTCGCAGGAAGAAGTGATCAAAGCGGCGCAGGAAGGCAGATCCTTCATTCTCCAGGGACCTCCCGGCTCCGGTAAAAGTCAGACGATCACAAATATCATAGCTTCCGTTCTCGGAGAGGGCAAAACCGTGCTGTTCGTCACCGAGAAGGCGTCCGCAAGGGCGGTCATTCTCGAGAATTTCAACAAGTGTCGTGTAGGAAGCGATAACAAACTGACGGAATTCGTACTCGATTTCGAGGGCGTGAAGAAGCGCGGTAAAGCGGTAGTCCGTTCGGCGATAGTGGATGAACTCAATAAGTGTCTGACTACGCTCTCTTATTCGGGAGGATACGACGACGAACTCCTGGCGAAAGAAGCGCGTCAGTATGCCAAAGTGCGCGAATTCATGAGAGAGAGCTGCGGAGAGTATTCCGGGCGTAATTATATGCGCCTTATACGCGACGCGGTGAATTATGCCGAATATCCCGAGCTGCGTACGGGCTTTACGTTACCGTCGGACTGGGACGGCATTCTGAGATTGTGCGACGCTATCGGGAAATACTATGCCGGGATCGTTACCCTCAGAAGCGATGCCGATTACCGTAACGATCCTCTGTGCGGGTGTAAGGGCGACGCGGACGGCGAGCTTTGCGAATACGCCGAAAGATATATTGCGACGGTGCGCGGGATCACGGAGACGGTAAATACGCTTACAGGTTACGGATGGGTGACGGGCACGGAGAGCGACAGGCTCTCGAAGAGCCTTTCGCTTATGCGTCTATGGTCGGAAATGCCGCGAGTCACGGAGACCGTACTTTCCGATTTAAGCCTGAACAGGATCTCGGATCTATTGAATCGGGTACGCGAAAGGCGGGATTTGCTACAACGGATAGCTGCGCACGCAGGCGGTGCCGTTGAGTCTGAGATCGACAGGGCGGTATTCGATTCCACCGATCTCGGAAATATAGAAAGCGGTCTCGAATACAACAGATTCCCATTGAGGAGGCTGTCGGGGGAATACAAGGCTTTGGTCAAGAAAGTGTATTCCTGCTTCAGAAGCCGTGTGCGAGACAAGAAGTATGCGGCGGTATCGCAAGCTTTCTCCGAACTCATGCGTTATAAATCTTATCTCGATCTCAAAAAAATAGACGAGATACGCTCGCGCGAGGACGCGGACAAATTCGGTTATGCGCCCTCGACGGACAGAGAATGGGAGGAACTCGAAGTCAGGCTGCAGACTCTGAGAGACATAATCTCGGCAAACGACTCCGCTATACTCGATCTGCGTTCGGTGAGCGATTGGAGCGGGCGGTTCGCTTCGAGCGGCTACTCGGGATTTATCGGAAGCTTGAGGAGAGCGGGCGACGAACTGGAGAAAGCCGTCGCCGCCGAAGAAGACTTACGCAACAAGCTCTCGGGCTATTTCGATGATTTGCCCGAGTGCAACGACGGTAACTACTGCCGAGAGTATGTAAAAGTCGCGGAGACGGTAGTGAACAATGCTTCGAGACTTAAAAACTGGCGCAGTCTGTACGAGACGTTGAAGGAGATCAAAGTTAACGGATGGCGCGCGCTGTTAGGCGAGCTTATGAAGAACGGCGTTACCACGTACGAGGAAGCCAAAGGTCGGATCTACAAGACTTATTACCGCGACCGCGTCAAAAAATTCGTAGAGGACAACCGCCTTGTCAGTATCGGCGAGTTCAGCCGCATGACGCAGGAACAGCTTATCCGGGATTATTCGGACGTGGATCTCAAGGTGCTCGACAGCGCCGCGCGCAGGCTTTACGAGAAGCTCAGATCGTCGCTCAAGGCATATGTGAGATCCGATCCCGCGCATACCGGCGATCACGGGAAGATACAGTCCGTCGCCAATTATTCTATTAAACGTACTATTTCCGAAAATATCGAATATATCAGGAAGATCAAACCATGCTTCATGATGTCTCCTCTCAACGTCAGCCAGTATATCGACGCGGACGTGAGATTTGATCTCGTTATTTTCGACGAAGCTTCGCAGATATTCACCGAAGACGCGCTCGCAGCTATAATGCGCGGCAGACAGGTCATCATAGCGGGCGACAGCAAACAGCTGCCCCCATGCGACTTTTTCAAAGCGGGTGACAGCGTGCGCGACGACGAAGAAAGTTATTTCGACGAGGAAGCGGAGCATTCTTATTCGCTGTTGGATACCGCTGCGGAAGCGCTTAACGACGCGTCCATATCGCTGACGTGGCATTACAGAAGCGCGGACGAATCGCTGATAGCTTTTGCCAACGAGCATATGGACTACAACCTCATTACCTTCCCGTCTGCGGTGAAAGATCCGAACGACGGCATACGGTTTCATAGCGTTGCATACGATCCTGCGGCATGCTACGTAGCAGGGAAGCGCGGCGCGCATGTCAATCCCGGAGAGGCTGACAGGGTGTTGGAACTCATTTATTCGGAGATGACAAATCCCGAACGCGGTAAATTTTCGATCGGGGTGGTCGCTTTCAGTAACGCCCAGGCTACCGAGATCGAGGCGCGTTGGGAAGCTTTCAGAGCCGATCCTGCAAGAAAGCCCGTTATAGAGCGGTGGGAGAAAGAGCATGAGGACGAACCGCTTATTTTCTGTAATCTGGATACCGTTCAGGGAGACGAGCGCGATACCGTGATAATAAGCGTTTGTTACGGTAAAGACGCTTCCGGTAAATTTATTTTGCCGTATCTCGGCAGGCTCAGACTCCCTTCCGGGAAGAAGAGGCTCAACGTTGCCGTCACGAGATCCAGACATCAGATGCTGGTTGTGTCGATGCTCGACGGAGCTACTCTGAAGAACGCGATACTCAACAGCTCCGCTCCCGAGGAAAACAAAGCCGGCGCGCAGATGTTGTACGACTTTCTCGAGTACGCGCGGTCGTTTACCGGTAGCAGAGAGGTAGCATGTTCGGAGACGTGCGACCCGCTTGTGAAGTCGGTATGCAGAGTGCTTGACAAAGCGGGCGTCGCGTATGATACCGAGATAGGGCGATCCGAATGTAAAATTAACGTCGGCATACGCGATCCCGAGAATAAGGGGAGCTTCGTGCTCGGCATCGTGATAGACGATCCCAACAGAGCCGATTTCGATTCGGTACGCGAATATACGCGCCTGACCGAACAGATCCTCAGTGAGAAATACGGATGGCGGCTTTACAGGATATTCCCAGCTTCCTGGTTCAATGACTTCGAGAATGAAAAAGTCCTTCTGTTAAACAAGGTGAACGAGGCGCTAAGAGGCAAAAAAACGGCATAAAGCTACAGCATCAACGGAAAGTAAAAAGCACGGAGATCCGTGCTTTTTACTTTTTTGCATAATATGTATTTACATGCGAGCCGAATCACTCGTAAAGCCTGAGACCTAATATATAATCTCCGGAAATATCGAGGCATTGACATATTTTTTTCAGATTGTCGTATCCGGGTTTGGCTTTGCCTTTCAGCCATTCTGAGATCTGACTTTGTTTGACGCCGATGATCTTTGCGAATTCGGTTTGGGTCAATTGCTTCTCTATCATTATTTCGCGCAGAATGTTTGCTATCGACTCGTCCATTTCCATAGTATTAATTATAGATAAAATTTTTATTATTCTCTTGACGTATAGAATATTCTATAATATAATAAATCCATCAAATTCTCGGAGGAAAAAATGGAAAAATCAGCTTTTTCTGCAAACGATCAATCCAAAGGTACGCCTATGACGACATACGGATCCGCGCCCGGAGCCAATGCCGCGCCGGAGAAAGGGGACAGGATCTCCGAAGCTATAAAAGTATTGAAAGCTCTGATGCGTTCCTGGATAATGCTCGCGCTCGCCGTCACGTGTACCGTCACTACGATATTTACGGTGGTAGACATCATACCCGATCTGAAAGGGCTGATGATCGCGGTAAACTTCGTTAA
>CALVNM010000041.1 GCA_944349735.1 uncultured Clostridia bacterium
GAGTGTTTTCAGGTGCTTATTCATGCGCCCCTCCTTATATGGAATATTTTTCGGGCGCGGGAAAAACAAACCTTCCCGTAGGGGAAGGCGAAAATACGGAAAGCTCGTTTCCGTTTTTTTGCGTCCTTCTCTTGCCCAAAGACGGCTTGTTCATCTGCGGGGCAGGTCTTCCGACTTACGGTATACACCGATCACGGTAATGGCTGTTGCGACGGATTTTCACCGAGATTCCCACTGTTGACGGCTTGCGGTAACGCTTCCGAACCTCGCAGTTTTAAGTTTTGACGGGGTATTCCCCGTATGTTTAAGTTTACTGCCCGAAAGGGCGTTTGTCAACGGTATCTATCCGTTGAGCTTCGTTATACCCGACGGGACGCCTTCGAATATCTCTTTGGCTATCTTGACGTCCGTGCTCGCGTCCTTGCAGTAATAATCGGCGCCGATGTCGCGGGCGTATTCTTCGGTAAGCACCGCTCCGCCCACCATTACGGCGCAACGGGGACATTCCGATTTGAGCAGGCGTATCGTATCCTCCATATTCTTGACGGTCGTGGTCATCAGCGCCGAAAGTCCGCACAATTTGATACCGCGCGCCTTAACCGCGTCGACGACCGTTTGCGGTTCGACGTTTTTGCCGAGATCGACGATCTCGTATCCGTAGTTTTCGAGCACGGTGCGCACGATATTCTTGCCGATATCGTGTACGTCGCCTTTGACGGTTGCGAGCGCTATGGTTCCTCTGTTGATAGCGTTGTCCGCCGACATACGGGCGCGTACTTCGTCGAAACACAGCTTTGCCGCGTCCGCTGCGGAAATAAGCTGCGGAAGGAATATTTTTCCGCTTTCGTAGTCGTCGCCGACGGCGTTAAGCGCGGGGATAAGATAATCGTTCACGAGCGTGAGCGGAGCCACGCCTTCGTCGAGAAGTTTCGCCGCGGCTTTGCCCGCGTCGGGCAAACCTTTCCGTATGCAATACGTTACGTCGCCGCAGGAAGCGTCCGCGGGATTTGCGTTCACGGGAGCCTTCGCCCCGCTCGCGGCGGCGTATTTAGCCGAGTAAGCCGCGCAGTTGGCATCCTCGCCCGAAAGCACCCGGAAAGCGTCCACGGCTTCCGTCATCTCGCGTATGTTGGGATTGATTATCGCAAGATCGAGGCCCGCCCACATGGCCGCCGTAAGGAACGCCGCGTTCACGACGGTGCGGGAGGGAAGTCCGAAAGATACGTTGCTCACGCCGAGCACCGTCTTGACGCGACGTGCGGCTTTGATGCGACGTATCGCTTCGAGAGTATTCTTTACCTGTGCCTGCTCGGCGGCGACGGTGAGAGTGAGACAGTCTATATAAACGTCCTCTTCCGGTATGCCGCAAGCCTTCGCCCGCGCAATTATTTTTTCGGCTATGGCAATTCTTTCTTCTACCGTTTTGGGTATCCCTTTTTCGTCTATCGTTAGCCCGATCACGGCTGAACCGTATTTTTTTACCAAAGGCAATATCCTGTCGAGAGAAACGTCTTCGCCGTTTACGGAGTTGACTATGGCTTTACCGTTATAGGCGCGAAGCGCGCTTTCGAGAGCTTGCGGATCGGACGAATCTATCTGCAGGGGAAGATCGGTCACCTTACCGACATGTTTGATAAGTGCGGTTAAAACTTTCTTTTCGTCGATACCGGGAAGTCCCGCGTTTACGTCAAGTATGTCGGCTCCCGCCTCGGCTTGCTCTATTGCCTGCCTGGTGACGTAATCGAGGTCGCCTGCGAGAAGCGCGGCTTTCATTGCCTTTTTACCGGTGGGATTGATGCGTTCTCCAATTACGCGTACACCGTCTATTCTTACGTAACGCGTGGCGGAAGAAACGGCGTATTTCAGTTCGCAAAGGTGCGGCGCGGGTTTGCGCTTTCCGATAACTTTCTTTATTTCCGCGATATGCGCGGGCGTAGTCCCGCAACAACCGCCTATAACGTTTACGCCCGCTTCTGCGTATTCTAGACAATAACGCGCAAATTCTTCCGCGCCGACGGAATATCTCCCTTCGGGATCGGGGAGCCCGGCGTTGGCTTGCACAATGACCGGTTTCGTCGTGGACGCAAGCAACTTTTTAACTACAGGGAGCAGTTGCTTGGGACCAAGCGAGCAGTTCACGCCGACGACATCGGCAAGCGGAGATGCGGCAAGCGCGTAGCACTCCACGTTTACGCCCGTGAAGGTACGCATGTTTTCGTCGAAAGTCATCGAGGCTATGACGGGAAGAGCGGAATTTTCTTTAGCCGCAAGCAGCGCCGCGCGAAGTTCGGTGAGATCCGACATCGTTTCGATAAGTATGACGTCCGCGTCGCTTCCCGCTTTAACGGCGCGAGCGTAGGCGTTATACGCGTCTTCGAAGGTCATCGTGCCCACAGGTTCCGCCATCTGCCCCGTAGGTCCCAGATCGAGCGCAATGATTTTGTCCGGAGCCGCTTCGCGCGCGATTTTCACCGCCGCGCGTATTATCTCGTCCGATCTTTCGCCGGCTTTAAGAATATTTGCGCCGAAAGTATCGGTGCTTATAACGTCCGCGCCCGCTTCGGCGTAAGCGCGATGAATCGCTTTGACCGGTTCTGGATCGGTAAGTACGAGCATTTCCGGAACGGTGCCCGTTTTTACGCCTGATGCCTGAAGCACGGTGCCGAAAGCTCCGTCAAATATGATTATCCTTTCATTGAGAAGATCGGTGAATTTTTTCATCCCGGTAGTCCTTTCCGCTTATCTGCGGTAGATACAGTCAGTTTTAGTGCAGATCGCACAGCGCGAAGAGCATGCGCCGCGCTTTGCGCCTTCATTAAGTATGCCTATAACGGCCGTAACGGATTTAAGCGGTGACAATGTATTGTTGTCGTCCGCGCATACGCCGATGCGGGTATGTGTATTCAGCAGAGCGCATATGCTTTTCTGCGCCGTTATCGGGAAGTCGCCGTAACCGCAGGAAAAGCGCGGAAGAAGTATCCTTGCACACTCTTTCTCCAGTTCCGACGTGCGTTCGTCGAGATAGCTTTCTATGGCGCAGGAAGCCGCCGCGTCGAATATGAGCGCGTCGGTACGGCTTTTTACGTTGAGACGCTCAAGTTCGCGCTCGATGCCTGCGCCTATAGTGGCGGCGATGAGATATACTTCGTCGGTTCCGTCCAGATGACGGCGTACGTCGTTGCCTTCGAGCTGTAGACCCGCGTCGGTAATGACGCCGTCCGAATAAGAAAACCGTCTTACGACCGAGCGCGGCGCGGCTACTTTCATACATAGTTCGCTCATGCGATCGATCGAATCCGAAATCACGGCATCTATATCCTGCCCGCGCCAACCGAGATAGCGCAGCAATTCGTTGCGGTCTATTTTCATTGTCTGTTTATACTGGCAAGCATAGAGGAGACGTTTCCGGCGAGTTTGCGTGCGACTTCGGAGTTGTTCATAACGTAGAGGTGTACGCCGTCGGCGCCGCCCGCGAGCAAATCGGCTATCTGGTCGGTAGCATACGCGATGCCCGCTTCCATAAGCGAATCGGGTTCGTCGTAGAAACGCGCTATCATACGCGATATTTTGTTGGGTATTTTCGCGCCCGAAAGACTGATTATTCTGTCGACGTGGTTCTTTTTCACGAGCGGCATAATGCCCGCCTGTACGGGCACGTCTATGCCTGCGGCGCGTATTTTATCGATGAAACGGTAAAAATCTTCGTTGTCGAAGAAAAGCTGCGTAACGAGATGAGTAACGCCGCAGTCCACTTTCATTTTGAGGTATTCTATGTCCTTAGCGGGAGAAGGACTTTCGGGATGACATTCGGGATAGCATGCCGCCGCGACGTCGAAACCGAATCCGCCGGCGCGAATGTGTTTAATAAGATCTGACGCATAACGGAATTCCCCTAAGTCCGCGACCCCCGGCATTCTGTCGCCGCGGAGAGCGAGAATATTTTCGATGCCTTTTTCGCTTAGGTATGATAATGAAGCGTCTATTTCCGCAACCGTCGAATTTACGCACGTGAGATGCGCCAAAGGCTCTACGGAATATTTATTGCGCAACATATCGACTATCTCCGGCATTCTCGAGTTGCCTGAGCCGCCCGCGCTGCACGTAACTGAAATATAATCGGGCGCGAGCATCGCAAGTTCCGAAATTGCCCGCTCCACCACGCCGAGGTCGGCGGTGGGTTTGGGAGGGAATATTTCGAAAGAAAATAAAGCTTTTTTCGATTTGAACAGCTCTGAGATCCGCATATCGACATCCTTATGCGGCGCGCGCGTCGGCGTGCGCTCACGTTTATAATACCGTTATTATACTCGTAAATCCCATAATAAGCAAGGTAAATAAGAAAATTAGGTCAGTTTAACGCCGAAAAAGCCGACTTGCTCCTGCAAGTCGGCTTCGCGTAGTATGCGATTTGTTTTATTTTACGTTTTGAGGCGGGACTATAAGCTCGATATCGGAATCCGGATATGAACAGCAGGGGTGGATGTACGAGAATTTCGCATCCGCAAGTCTGCGTTTGTCGTCTCCGGCTATGGAGAACTTACCTTTTACGAGCTTGCTGTGACAATATCCGCAACCGCCGGCGCGGCACATCGCGGGAATGTGTAATCCGGCTCTTTCCATGGCAACGAGCAGAGTTTCTTCGGCATTCGCGGGTATTTCGTAGACTTCGTCGCGTATATGAACGGTAAGTTTATAAACTGCGGGTTTTACGTCGCGTACGCCTGCGCCGTTGGCTTCTTTTTTGACGAATTTGCCGCTTACACCGAGGGTAGCCAGCTCTTTGACCAGGAAGCTATACATTGCGTCAGGTCCGCACATCATCGCGGTAAATTCTTCATCCACGTATTTTCTTATGAGATCCGCAGTGACAAAGCCGTGCTCGTATGCGGTATTTTCTTCGTCACTCAATACGTATACGACTTTGAATTTATCGCTCGTAAGAGCGTCAAGCTTGTCTTTGAAAAGGATGTCTTCTGCCGTGCGCGCGCCATAGAACAGCACGAGTCTGAAGTCCTCACTGCCCTCGGCTAATGCCTGCGCCATGCTGTAGAAAGGCGTTATGGCGCTGCCTCCGGCAATGCCGACGATAAGCGGCCGATCCTTGAGCGACTCGTAATGGAAGTATCCTGACGGACCGTTGACGGCGAACTCAGCGCCGATCTCGGCGTTGTCAAAGAGCCAATCGCTGAAATAGCCCGCTTTCTTTACGGTAAGAGCGACTTTGCCCTCTTTAAGAGCCGTGTAGGGCGATGAGGATACGGCGTACGGTCTCGATACGTAGCTGTCGCCGACCTTCGCCGAAAGAGTAACGTACTGACCCGCGCGGAATAACATTTTTACGCCGAGATCGAATACGTATGTCTTGGTGTCCGCGCTTTCCTTAATAATATCGGTAAGCACCGCTTTACGGTTGCCCGGGTGAAGTATGCGAGCCGTCAGGTTGACTCTGTAATCGTTAGGGAGCGGCGCGGCCGAACCTTCGGCAAGCTTTGCTCTGCGTACGTCTACTACTTTACTGAAACGGATGAGATCGAGGAATCCGAATATTTGTTTTTTGAAACGGTATGCCATATTAACCCTCCTTCCTTATATCGCCCACGGTCTGGCGTCCGCTGATGTCGCCCGAGAAATATGCGCTCGAATAGCCCGAAAGCCTCATCGAGAATCCGCCTGCGAACCTTAAGCCTCTGGTGCGGTAATCTTCGTCCATCATCATGAGGCGAGGAGTCAGTCCGTCCCAATACTGAGATTCGTATCCGTAGATACCGCCTTCCGGATGTCCGCAGTATCTTGCATAGGTCATGGGAGTGGCGATTGAGATTTCTTCTATACTGTCGCGTATTTTGCTTCCGGTGTCTTCCTCGAAGCGTTTGATCATTTCGGAGGCGACATATTCCTTGGTCCGGACGTAATCTTCCGGCTTAACCTTTGCCCAGTCGTTGGAAGTGTAAAGCGTGGTAAAGTACATCATACACGTGCCTTCGGGCGAACATTCGGGATAAGCGTTGTTGAGACATACCGTCGCTTGTACGCGGTTGGTATCGATTCTCTTCATCGCTTCGTATTGTTTGACAGAATCCATGGTGTCGTAGAGGAAGTAGTTATGATTCTCTATACCGAGTTCTGCCGCGGACTTGTTCAATCCGAGGAACATTGTGTAACCTCTTCCTGCAAACTTGCGAGCGTTTGTTGCTCTGACTACGGATTCGGGGACATTCTTCATCATTTTGCCGTAAACTATGTGAGGAGAGCAGTTAGCCACGACATGACGGGTCTCTATTATCTTACCGTCGTTCAGGACTACTCCTTCGATACCGCCGTCGGTGTCCGACGTAAGGAGCTTGACGGCTTCGGTATTGAACCAGATGTCGCCTCCAAGCTCGCGGATGCGTTCGGCAAGAGCTAGAGATATTTCGTGGGAGCGCATTTTCGGCATCGTAGCGCCTTTGGTAAGATAGCGGTACACCATCGACGCGTAATGTATGAAGCTGAGATCGTCGCAATGCGCTCCGAGGTAACACCAGTAAGCGTTGAGTATATCCATAGCCTTTTTCGGCATACGTAACGCTTTGAGAACTTCGTTGACTGAGTAGGAACCTACTCTTACGAAGTTGGAGTATTTGTCGAGCATTACTTTCTTATCGGATTTGCCGTTGACGGAATTCGTATAAGCCTGTGCCGCGTGGATCTCTTTGCAGAGCAGGAAGAATTTTTCCATTGAAGGACGGCTTCCGGGAACATAGGATTCCATTTTATCGGTAAATTCCTTAACGCCGAAAGGCATGAGGGCGTCGATCTTTTCTTCTTTGGCAATTACCCTGTATGCGTCGGGAATATCTGTCCAATCGATTTTGTCCGTGACTCCGAGCGAGTCGAACAGGGTGCGGACATCTCCGCTGTTGTCTTTTGTACCGAAATCGTTAAGTTCGTGAAGCGAAGCTTCAAATTCGAATCTGCCTCTGCGGAAACTGGTTGCGAACCCGCCCGGCAGATTGTGCTTTTCCACTACGAGGACGCGTGCGCCTCCCTGCAACAGACGGATCGCCGCTACAAGTCCGCCGTTGCCGGCTCCGATCACGACAGCATCGTATTTATTCATTATGACCTCCTTGAAGAGGGCGGTAAGCGCTTGTTGCGCGCGTAAGCCCGTATATTACCATATATAATGTAATCTAATCTTAATAATATAATAAAGCTGCCTTCTTTTTTTGTCAATATAAATAGTTTATTGCATTATCGTAAATGGCTTATTTGTTGGACAAAACGCGGTGGAATAATATACAATATTGTTAATCGATCAATCGGAGGGAGTCATGCTCAGCGATATGGAAATAGCGCGTAACGCGCACCCGCTTCCTGTAATGACGGTAGCGGAGAAATTAGGATACTCGCCTGACGAAGTAGAGTGTTACGGCAGGTATAAAGCCAAGGTGCCTTATACCGAAGGCGTCAAGCGCGGCAAGCTGATACTCGTGACCGCTATGAATCCTACGCCGCTCGGGGAAGGCAAAACCACAGTAAGCATAAGCCTCGCGGACGCGCTTAACAGGATAGGTAAGAATGCGACACTCGCGCTCCGCGAACCTTCATTGGGACCCGTATTCGGCATAAAAGGCGGCGCGTGCGGAGGGGGATACGCGCAGGTAATTCCGATGGAAGAAATAAATTTGCACTTTACCGGAGATTTCCACGCCATAACGTCGGCGAATAATCTTCTTTCCGCGCTTATCGACAATCACATCCATTTCGGGAACGCGTTAAGGATAAAAGAAGTGATATGGCGGCGTTGTCTCGACTTGAACGACAGGGCGCTGCGCGAAGTGGAAGTGGGACTTGGCGGGAGCGCGAACGGAGTGCCGAGGAGAGACGGATTCACGATAACCGCGGCTTCCGAGATAATGGCGATACTTTGCCTTGCGGATTCGCTTGAAGATCTTAAGAGGCGTATAGGCAACATTACGATAGGCTACGGCGAAGGCGGCAAAGCTGTACGCGCCCGCGATCTGCATGCCGAAGAGTCGATGACGGTATTGCTGAAGGAGGCGCTTAAACCCAATCTCGTGCAGACACTCGAAGGAACGCCGGCGTATATACACGGCGGACCGTTTGCGAATATAGCGCACGGTTGTAACAGCATACTTGCGACGCGCGCGGCGCTCACGCACAGCGATTATACCGTAACGGAAGCCGGCTTCGGCGCCGAACTCGGAGGAGAAAAATTTCTTGACATCAAGTGCCGGAAAGCGGGGATAGCTCCCGACTGCGTGGTGCTCGTCGTGACGGCGCGAAGCCTCAAGTTCAACGGAGGCGCAGCAAAAGAAGAAGCTGCCGAGGAAAACATCGCCGCGCTGAAAAAAGGCTTTGCCAACGTCAGGCGTCATATAGAAAATCTCAAAAGATTCAACGAGCGCGTAATAGTCGCCGTCAACAGATTCGCTACGGATACGGAAGCAGAGCTTAGCGAAATTAAAGCGCTGTGCGCCGAATGCGGAACGGAAGCCGTATTGTGCGAGGGATTCGCGCGCGGCGGCGAAGGAGCGTGCGCGCTTGCCGAAAAGGTGGTTTCGTATTGCGACGCACCCGCTCCGGAGATAGCCTATACGTATCCTTCGGACGCGTCTCTCGAGGAGAAGATATATGCCGTTGCGACCAAGATATACGGTGCCGGAAGAGTGGAATTTACTCCTGCGGCGAAACAACGTCTTGCTAAAATAGCTTCGGACGAAGAGTTCCGGGAATATCCCGTATGTATTGCCAAGACGCAGTATTCATTTTCGTCCGACGATAAGGCTCTGGGCGCCCCCGAAGGCTTCACCTTCGAAGTGCGCGATCTTATACCCAGAACAGGCGCGGAGTTCGTTGTGGTCGTGTGCGGAAAGATACTATTGATGCCCGGACTCGGCGTTTCACCGAACACGGAGCGCATCAGGATAGATACCTCCAACGGCGAAGTTTCGGGTTTGATGTAATGCGACAAATTTAATTTACAGGGTCCCGTAATTCGACTAACGGGACCCTGTATTTTTAGTACAACATAATTGGTCATTCGTGCGTTTGATAAGTTCGGCGTTTTCTGTAATGCCGTAAAAGTGAGTTCTACGATTTGTAGAGAAGTATCGTAAGCCTCTGTCTTGCGCCTGAGAGCAGGGGCAGTGTATAATATAAACATGGCAGCAGAAATGGAAAAAGACACGGCGAAAACAGCCGTCAACGTAAAGGCGTTACGCGATGAAAAAGGTTGGACGCAGGCGGAGCTTGGCGAAAAACTTTATGTATCCGATAAGCTCGTGAGTAAGTGGGAGAGGGGGGAAAGTGTCCCCGATACCGACGCGGTAATGAAGCTTGCGGAACTTGCGGGGAAGAGCGTCGGAGAGTTTACGGGCGGCGAAAAACTTTGGTCTAACGAAAGCGTGAAACCGCCTGCCTGCAAAAGGAGACTTGTCTATAATGCGGTTTCGTTTATAGCAGACCTCGGTATCGTTGCGCTTCTCATAGCGATGTGGGCGATTGCCGCAAAAGAGTATACGTCGCTTCCCGAAGTGATAGGGATACATTTCGGTATGGACGGGACTGCGGACGGCTTCGGCGGCAAAGGTTTCGTATTTCTTATGCCCGCCTTCTCCACGGTCATGTCGGCACTCGCCGTTTTGGCAAATACGATAAAATTACGTTGGTCGATAAACCTCGTGGTGCCCGTATATCTCGACACTCTCGCGGAGGGTAAAGATTACGAAAAATTACTGAAAATAATGTCCGCGGGCGTTAACATCACGATATTGCTTATGGTAGCGATGTTTTTCCAGGCGGCGTATTCGATAGCGATGCAGACAAAGATAGTGATGTGGCTGTATTTCGGCTGGATAGGGCTTATAGTGATAACGGTTTTCGCCTGTCTTGCGGCTGGTTTTGCCGTAGTGAAAATATCCAAAGCGGAGTAAACCTCTATGGAACTTAACGAGAAAATCAAAGCGCTTAGGTCGGAACGCGGGCTTACGCAAAAGGAAATTGCCGCGGCGGTAGGCGTATCGGATAAGACGATAAGCAAATGGGAGTGCGGAAGGGGCGGCATATCGCTTAAGGAAGCGCTCAAGCTGTCCGAAGCGCTCGGCGCGCACATAGACGATCTCCTGCCCGTTAAAGCTGTCGAGGACAAGGCGTTTCTTTCGCGTAAAATACAGGCGAGTCCTTTTGCCGTAACCGCTCTCGCGCTTACGGCGGCGTTCGCCGCCGTCGCGCTGATATGGATGGCTATATTCAGTGCGCGCGCATCGGACGATAGCCTTATAACGGGTTGGCTACACGTTTTCGTGGCGGTTATTCTGACGGCGGCAGTTTTCGTTATATTCAGCGCGAGGCTGCGATCGGACAGCGTTGTCGCTTCTGGCTTTGGAAAGCGCGGCGCACAGGAGATCCGTTCCGTTTATAATCTGAAAAAAGCGTACAAGCTTGCGGGCGAAACCGTTTCGCTCGCCGCGTGCGTTTTCAACGCGGCGCAGTTTCTTGGAGTTGCGTTTATCGCTTCGGGCGTAGCTTACGCTATATCTGTAGCCCTGAGAATAGCCGTGTTGGTGTCGGGTTTTGCGAGTGCGGCGGCGTTCTATTATGTCAAGTTCGCAAAAATACGCCGCGACGAAAATATTATCCGCGCGGCTTTAGCCCGCGACGATAAGAATTAAATCGATGTTCGGGTATTGAAATTAAAGTTTCGGATACCTTAAAACGAAAAACGCGCGAATGTTTCGCGCGTTTAGTTCGGATTCGGGCGCCGTCGCGTTCACGGGGGAATTTATCATTTCGCTTGTATCTTTTGAATATTATTTTCTCAAAATACCGCTGATAACCACTATGTCACCGACTATGATCGGAAACAACTCGACCGGCGCAAAACGTTCCTAAGTATTTATTTACAATATAATTTACTTGTTTTCGCTTGAGTCCTCGCTTGCCGCGACTTCTTCGCCGACGGTTTCTGACGTTTCCGCTACGGGCGCATTTAGCGCGTTGGCAGTTTCGTCGTTTTCGGTAAGGTACGGGTCGGCAAGTCCCGTTTCGCCTTGCATTGCGCGTTCCTCGAGCGAAGCGGAAAGGTCTTCAGGTATCTTGCCGTCAGCTGTTGCCGCGCGTATCTTCAGCACTTCCATTATCGATTTGTGTTTGGCTTCCGTCATATCCCAGAAGAAGTAGGGGATAGCCGCAAGCACCGCGCTCACGAGTCCCACGGCGGCTATCCTGCTCGTGATACCGAAAAGCACCGCGTTGTCGTACAGTACGCTCGCGTCGTCTATGTATCCGAAAGACTTTTGAATAGCGGGTCCGATGAACGCCGTGCCCATGCTCGCGGCGGTAAGGAATATCGTGCCGAATTGTCCGAGGAAGCCTTCTATCCGGTCACCCGTTTCGTATTGCTGGAAGTCGTTGATCTCGGCTTGGCAGGCGGGACCGGTGACTATCTGGAAGCTGTTGAACAGAGTCAATACGTACACGCATACGATATGTACCCACGAATTCGGTATGAACAGCATAGGTATTGAGGCTGCGGCGATACCGAAATTCGATATCAGTATCAGTTTCTTTTTGCCTATTTTGTTTATGACGAGAGGCGCAAGCAACATTCCGGGGACGGAAGCGGTGCCCAGAACGAGGGTGACCAACGAGTGCGTGACCGAAGCGAGATCTCCCAAGCCGCGAGCAGTCAGATCCGGAGCAATATCGTAAGCAACGTACCACAACGCAAGCCCGTTTGCCGTAAGCTTCATTATGCCGAGAAGGTTGGATATGTTCAATATCCAGAAATATTTGTTTTTAACGGTTTTGCGGCAGCCTTCTATAAAGGTCTGTTTCTGACGGAATGCGGAGGGAACGACTATACGCTCTTTCACACCCAGCGCGAGGAAAACGCCGAGCAGCATGAATATTGCGGCGGTCAAGGGCAGTGCCCATTCGTATGCGCCTATGCTGTGCACGCCGTCGCTCATGCTTCCTTCGGAGGAATAGAGCCTGTTGGCGATGACCGGATAGATGAAGTTGGCAAGGGTTGGCCCCAGAGATATCGCGAACGTGCCTATCGACATAAGTTGCATACGCTCGTTCATGTTTGGAGAGATCACCTGCGGAATACTGTTGAATGCTATCGTGTAAAGCCGATTAAGCAGCGAAAGGATATTGAAAATTACCGCGAAAAGTATTATCAGCGTGAGATAATCGTCTATTTTGACTATCTGACCTATTGCAAAAAAGCACGCCGTCATGGGAAGCGGAAGTATAAGAAGGTAAGGTCTGAATTTACCTATCCGCGTTCTCGTGTTGTCGATTAGCCAGCTCACGAGCGGAGTTGTGGCTATCGTGAATATCGACGAGGCTATACCTATAATGGCGACGTGATCCACGTTGATATTGCAGGCGGCGGCTACATATACGCCTTGCGTTACGGTAACGTACGTCATCAGCACCGTTGCGCCGAGTCCTCCGAATCCGCCGATAAGATACATGACCCATTCCTTAAGTGTCATACACATATTCGGAGCGGGAGTATCCCAGGTGGGCAGTTTTTCTTTAAGAAGTTTGAGTTTGTCGGCGATAGCAGCGCTCATAAACCGTCCTCCGCAACTTTTTGTCGCCGATTAAACGCGACTTACTAATTATATAATATATTGTATAACGCGCGGGGCGCGAAAGCAATAGCGAATTTTTTTACACAGCCATTATGACATAATCCGGGTAATTTATAGGAAGAAACCTTAAACTAATTAACGTGCGAACTTGCTCCTCTTTTTGTGCCGGAGCGCATGTTTTACTAGCGTGTTTCCTAAAAAGTCCGAAATAGCTATGATCATGCGCCCGCAGATAGCGGAAGGGTTAATACAGCGCGCTTTCGAATGTGAGTACAAGGGGGGGTACTAAGTAGTAAATGACCGCAGTCCGAATCATGAAGAAAGGGCGCAAGATGCGCCCTTATCCTCGCTGTGGCGGAGAGTGGGATCATTCGCCCACATCCGTGCTTATATGAGCGGTTGCGTTTGTTTAAGAGAGAATAAATTTTATTTGCTGTTGCGTTAAGCTCATCAGTTTTGCGCTTTGCGCAAACTAGCGCACCCCGCTTGCTGTCGCAAGAAGGGCGTGTTATCCCGCTCCTTCAACAAAAAGCGAACCTATCCGAGAGTTCGAATAGGTTCGCTTTTGGCGGAGAGAGTGGGATTCGAACCCACGAAGCCCTTATTAGGGGCTTACACGATTTCGAGTCGTGCGCGTTCAACCGGGCTCCGCCATCTCTCCGTTCTGCCCGTGCCTTACAATAATACATTATTTATTTCCGTTTGTAAAGCTATTTGGACAGAGACTTTGGCGATTTTTAACGTAACGATTTGGTACGACGGATAGCGCTATTGAAATCTTTCGCAAATTATGATATTATTTCATATTATTGATATTATACCTTATAAGGAGTCAGATATGAAAAAAATCATTGCCGTTGCAGGGAACGCCATCGCGCCCGACGATTCTGTCAATTTCAAGCTCGCATACGACACCGGCAGAGCCATAATCGATAACGGTTACCGTCTCCAGTGCGGAGGGTTGAACGGCGTTATGCGCGCCGCCTGTATGGGCGCGAAGTCTTCGCCCAAATACACCGAAGGCGATATAATAGGGCTGCTTCCCTCTTTCGATCCCAATACCGCCAACGAATATGTGGACATTATCATACCTACAGGGCTAGACGTTTTCCGCAACGTGATCGTCGCAAGCGCCTCCGCGGTGATAGGCGTTGGAGGCGGAGCGGGCAGCCTTTCCGAAATGGCTAACGCGTGGGCGCTTCAACGTCTCGTCGTCGCGTACCGCACCGCGGAAGGATGGAGCGCAAAGCTAGCAGATACGCGTTTAGATACCCGAATTCGCTATCCCGGTATACCCGAAGATAGAGTATACGGAGCCGATACCGCAGAAGAGGCGCTCGAGATAATCAACAAATATATCGACCGTTACGACCGTTACCACCTCGGTATAACGCCCAATAACTGATTCGGGCGGGACAGTGTGTTTCTCGGCAGGATCTACGGAAGAAAATTCCTTTTATTAAAGCCTTGAAAAATACGGAGATATAGTTTATAATATCAATATCTATGCGGAGGTTTTGCCTCAAGGGATGAACA
>CALVNM010000042.1 GCA_944349735.1 uncultured Clostridia bacterium
CGAATACTCCTACCGCCAATAGCGCAACAATGATTACGACGCTAATGATTTTTTTCATTTTTTAACTCCTTTCTGCCGTAAGGCATTTTTTTGAATGTAGCTCAAGTTTACACCAATCTTTTGCATAAATCAATTATTTCAATGAATATTTACAATTTTTATATAATTTTTTATGTCGTCGATTATGCGGATTTTTTGCATAATTTCCAATATTTTACACATACAAAAGGCGAAGGAGCTTAGGGTAAGTGTTTTCGGTATGAATTTAAGGTGAATATTAGTCTTCGAGTTGTGCATGCGCGTAATTATATGGTATAATTGCGCTATGAGAAAACGCGGCGCGCTTATCGCGGTATTGCTGCTAGTCTGCTCGGTCGCTCTCATAGCGCTCGCGGCATGCGGTAACAATACCAAAACACTTTACTTTTCCTCGGCGAGTTACGAAATGTACCTCTCCGAATCCCGCGTGCTTACTCCTGAGATAACTACGTCTCCGAGGGGAAGAGAATATACCCTTACTTCTTCCAATCCCTCTATAGTTTCCGTTAACGACGACGGCGTGAGCGTCACAGCGCATAAGGAAGGATTGGCGGTACTTACCGCCGCCTCCGGCAACGTTACCGCCACTACCGACATACTCGTATTCACGGAGCGCGCTTCCGCTTCCGTACCTACCGAAAACGACGGTAAATACGTAGTGTATTTCACCACGAGTTACGGTTCCGTCCCCGCGCAGCGCGTTTCTCCCGGCGAATGCGCTACCGAACCCGCACCTCCTTACAGAGAAGGCTACGTTCTTTTCGGCTGGTATAAGGATTCCGAATACAAGATTCCTTACGATTTTTCCGCTCCCGTTACTTCCAACCTCTTCCTCTACGCCCTGTGGGCGTACGCCGAACCGGAATACGCCTTCGAAGTGGTGGACGACGAAGTGGTGCTTACGGGCTTCAAATATTCCTTTATCCCGTATGCGGACGTCGAACTTCCCTCGGAAGACGAGAACGGCTCGCCGATAGTGGCGATCAAGGACAACGCCTTTGCCGAAAACGCTTCCCTTAAATCGGTCGTCATACCTTCCTCTTACAGGGAAATAGGTCTCAACGCGTTCGCCAAATGTACCGCGCTCGAGACGGTCACCGTATCGGACGGGGTGGAAAAGATATGCGACAACGCCTTTGCCGACTGCACTGCGCTCAAGACGGTAAATTTCTCCGGAGATTCTCTCAGGGAAATAGGTCCCGCCGCTTTCATCAACTGTTCCTTGCTTACCTCGGCTCTCCTTCCGGACTCGGTCGCGGAGCTTGGCATGCGCGCTTTTGCGGAATGCTCCGCGCTTGCCGAAGTCAACATTCCCGCTTCGCTCTCGGTTATCCGCGAAGAGACTTTCGCTTACACCGCGCTTACGGAAGTTGATCTCAAAAACACGGTATCGATATATAACAAAGCTTTCTGGGGAGCCGCCGAGCTTGCCGCAGTCAGCGGCGGCAACGCGCTCAGAGAAGCCGGCAGTTACATATTCGGAAGCTTGCTTTCCACTCAAGCCCACGAAGCCGCCCCCTGGCTTCTGACAGCCGGAGAAAACTATTCTCCCGGAGGAAAACCGGGAGGGAAAGCCACTTACCTCGGCAACGTGCTTATTTACGTGCATCCCGTCGAGACCAAGCCTCTGCCCGTATACGTCAAGCCTAATACCGTAAGCATAGCGGCGCAGGCTTTCTCCGACGTCAACTACGCGACCGCGGTATTCACTACCGACGCGCCGCCTACCTACGGAGCGGAAGCCTTCGGCTCTTCTTCGGGCGTACCCGCGGCAGACATAGTCGTTCCCGCCGGCACTACCGAAAAGTACACCCGCGCTTTCCTCGTGACCTCTAAGGACGAGGACGGTTACTACGTACCCAACGCTTATTCGCTCGCCCTCGTGCAGAAAATTTACGAGAACGCCAAAGCGCCCTTCGACGGTATCGTTTATTATCGTTATCCCCTCAAAGCGGACGAATCGGGCGTGTATTTCTCCAAGCTTCAGGCAGCCGCTGCCGACGATCCGTACGCGGGTCTTACCTACCGCGGCGACGCGATCTACTACGTCCTGCATTCTTATAGCGGCACGGCGTCCTCTCTCGACATGAACGACTATATGGCTACGGATACCGCATACCGCGGCGACTCGGCGCGCGTACCGTACCTCGAAAAAGTTTCGGCTTACGCCTTCTCCTCCAACTCCGCGCTTACATCCGTAGTTCTTCCGAACCGTACTCTCAGGATCGAATCCTACGCGTTTATGGAATGCACGGGCCTGAACCGCATCCGTATGGAAGGCGCAAGCGCTCTGGACGAAGGCAAGACCTTCGTACCCGCGTCGGTCACGCAAACGAGCTTCAATCTATCGCTGATGCCGTCATCCTTCCGCATCTACGTTCCCGAGGCGCTCTACGACTATTATTACTCCGGTTGGAGTTACTCTACCCTACGCGGGAAATTGTCCTCCTATACGCCGTGATACACTATTCGGCGCGCGCCCACGTATGCGCGCGTTTTTTCTCGTTTTCTATTTACAAAAAACACAGTATTATGCCATAATAGAATAAATCGGATCCCTTTCCGTACCGAGGAGGCATTATGGCTGACGCTAATACAGCAACCAAGAAAAAATTTTTGGGCATCAAGGAAATACTTATCTATTCGATAGGTCTTTTCGGCTTACAGATGGTCGTTTTTTACATCAATTCGTACCAGCTCGAATTCTACAGCACATCCGGAAGGCTCACGCAGGAAGCGTTGGTCAGCGTCCCTTTCATAATCCTCGCCGCGAAAATCGTATCGGCGGTATTCGACCCCGTAGTCGGCAATCTCATCGAACGCAAGCCCGATAAAGGTTACGGTAAACTCAAACCGTTTATACTCTATTCCGTGCCGCCGCTCATCCTTTTCACGATCATGATCTTCATCGACGTGCCCCTCGAAGGTCCCGCGCTCCTCGCGTACATTTTCGTCGCGACTACCGTGTGGAGCATGGCGATGACGATGGGCGACGTGCCCTCTCAGGCAATGAGCGCGGTACTGACTCCGGATTCCACGGAACGCACCAACCTCATAGGCTTTTCGGGGACCTTCCGCTCGATAGGTCAGGCGGCGCCCTACGTGGTCGTTCCCGTAGTATGCCTCTGCGTTCCCGGAGGCGCCGGTATCGAAGGTACTCTAAGCATAGCGGAATACCTATGGAACGCCGTGGCTATCGGCGTGATCGGCTCCGCGATGCTCGCTTTGATAGCTTTCTTCAATAAGGAACGCGTCCCCTACAAAGCCGAAAAAATGACCGCGAAAGAGATGGTATCCGCCTTGAAAAACAACAAATATCTCTTGCTCGTCATGATATCGTATTTCCTCGGATTCGCGCGTCAGGGCGCGATGGCTATACAGGTTCAGGCGGCAAACGCCCTTTTAGGCGGTCAGAACCTCATCATAGTACTCGGCATTTCCACCGCCGCAGGCACCATGATCTCTATGGCGCTCACGCCCCTTCTCATCAAGAAATTCGACGAACGCAAAGTTTTCGTCGGAATGTCCGTCTACGGCTTCCTTTCTTCGTTACTCGCATTCTTCGTGGCGGTATGGGCGGATTTCCACCTCGCCGCGCTTATCCCCACTCTGTTCCTTATGGGACTTCAATTCGGCGCAGTCAATATCATGCCGATGATAATGGTGGCGGACTCCGTCGATTATTACGAGCATAAGACGGGTAAACGTACCGAAGGCGTGGCATATGCGGTCCTGTCCTTCTCGGTCAAAGTCACCCTGGCGCTCGGCGCCGCCGTCTGCCTCGCCGTCATATTCAGCGATATGGTGGGATATTCCGCAACCACTACCGACTTTACCTTCGAGACCAAACGCGGCGTGTACTTCGCGTACACCGTAATTCCCGGTATAACGAGCCTGCTTGCCGCAATACCTATACTTAAATACGACCTCGTGGGCGCCAAGAAAAAGGCTATAAACGACGAATTGCGCTTAAGGCGCGGAGAACTCGTCGATACGGCGGAAAGCGTGGCGCTCCCCGAAGCCGCAGCCGCCGAAGACGACGGCTCCGATAAGGAATAAAGCTATGTTCTGCGAAAGAACTGCGGCGCTCATAGGCAACGAGAATATCGGAAAACTGCGCTCCGCACGCGTAGCGGTATTCGGAATAGGCGGCGTAGGCGGATACGTAGCGGAAGCCCTCGCTAGAAGCGGCGTGGGACATATAGACCTTATCGACGCCGACGTCGTAACGGAGACGAATATAAACCGTCAGATAATCGCGCTCGCTTCCACCCTCGGCAAGCCTAAAGCGGAAGTGATGCGCGCGAGGATACTCGATATAAATCCCTCCGCCGAAGTACGGGCGTTTAACGCGTTCTATTCGGAGGAAAACGCGGACTCATTCGACCTTACCGCATACGACTACGTCGCCGACGCGATCGACTCCGTCAAAAGCAAACTTACCCTCATTACCCGCGCTTATCATGCGGGCACGCCGATAATCTCGGCCATGGGCGCGGGTAACAAACTCGATCCCGAGCGTTTCCGCGTTACGGATATCTCGAAAACGACTAACTGTCCTCTAGCACGCGTAATACGCCGTGAACTGCGCGCCCGCGGCTTAAACCGTCTGGCCGTCGTGGCAAGCGACGAAATACCTAAACGCGCCGCTACGGATCCCGAAACCGGCAAAACGGTACCCTCAAGCATAATTTATTGCCCTGCCGTGGCAGGGCTTCTGATGGCTTACAAAATCATAGAGGATCTTACCGGACTTGACGGATAAGTCCTTGAAAGCGTATAAACCTAATCGAGATAATCAAGAAGGTCTTCGGGCGCGTCTATTATCGGGCGCGCTCCCGCTTTTATAAGGCGCTCTTTCCCCGCGAAACCCCACGCGCAGAACACGCCTTTGACTCCCGCGTTACGCGCCGTTTCGACGTCCACTGCGGAATCGCCTGCGTAAAGCGAATTCTCCTTATCCGCTCCTACCGCACTCATCGCCGCAAAGAGCATGTCGGGCGCGGGTTTAGCGGGAATGCCGTCGGTAAATCCCGTAACGACGTCCGGCTTTCCTTTGAAAAAATATTCGGTAAGCTCTTCGAGCGGCTGTTGAGATTTATTTGACACTATGCCTATCCTTATGCCGCGTGCGTTAAGTTCTCCGAGAAGTTCTTTTATTCCGTCGTAAAGACGGGTATGCACGGTAAGATGCGCGCGGTAATATTTCTTGAACCGCTCGCTTCCCTCCTTCGCAAGATCTTTGGCGTTTTCGGGCAATCCCCTTTCGACAAGGCAGAAAATTCCGTTGCCGACGTAATTACGGGTTTCCTCAAGCGTCTTGAGCGGAAATCCCATCTCCGCAAGCGTATGATTGAGCGCTTCGTGCAGATCTTCGAGAGTATTAAGAAGCGTGCCGTCCATATCGAAAAACACGAATTTTATCTTTCCCATATAAAATATCATAGCACCGCTAAGGCATAATCGCAAGCAAAGCGGGCTTTTACTTCCATACAATGGATATTCACACAACATTCAATCCTTAATCCCTTTACTTTTCATAATGCCTTGGTAAACTTGTATCATCAAGAAGATACACGGAACCCAGAGGACATACAGTCCGCGCTTGCCGGGTGTAAAAATAGATTCTTGTGTAAACCAATTAAAATTTAATTTCTCAATCCCTCCTCCACAAATACTAAAAGAGCCAGCAAGCGGGCTCTTTTTTTGGCGCGAACCGCGCCTCCGAAAAGAGCGCGCGACATTCTGCACGTAAAAGCGGAAAAGGAAAATTCGGTATTGAACGCTGTAAAATATATGGTATCATATATCTATAAAATTCGCATGCGTACGCGCGGAGGCAATATGACCGGATACGGACTGATAATACTCGGAGGCGGACCCGCAGGATACAGAGCCGCGGAGTTAGCCGCAAAGAAAATGCGCACCCTGCTCATCGAAAAAGCCGATCTCGGCGGAGTATGCCTCAATTCGGGCTGTATCCCGTCTAAAACTTTCTTACAGGCGGCAAAAGTCGCGGACTACGCCGCACACGCTACAAGATACGGCGTCCGTTCCGACGGAGCGGCGACGGATCATTCCTCGGTTATCGCGCGCAAAACGAAAGTCGTACGTACTCTTACGGCGGGGATCCGCGCCGCGCTCAGATCTTCGGGCGCGGAGGTGTTGAAAGCCGAAGGCTACATCGAAGGCATGAGAGGCGGAAGATTCGTCGTATCCGCAGCCGGTAACGAGTATGTCTCCGATAACCTTCTCGTAGCCTGCGGTTCATTGGCTGTCGTACCGCCGATAAAGGGCGTCGAAGAGAGCCTCGCTTCCTTACGTACCGTCACCAATACGGGGATATTTTCTCTCGAAACGCCGCCCTCCTCTCTCGTCGTCATAGGCGGAGGCGTGATAGGTGCGGAAACCGCTTCCTATTTTGCTTCCCTCGGCGGCAAAGTCACCGTTATAGAGGCGACGCCGAGGCTACTCGGCTCCGCGGACAGGGATGTAGCCGACGTCATAGTCAGAGCTTTACGGCGCAAAGGAGTGGATTTCATAACGTCGTCCTCCGTCACGGAGATCACGCCCGACGGCGTCGTATACGAAGGCGATAAATGCGGCTACGCCGAAGCGGACAGAATACTTTTGTCGGTAGGCAGACGCGCTGTGACCAAAGGCTACGGGCTCGAAAATCTCGGGGTGGCTACGGATAAGTCGGGCATAATAACAGACTCCCGCATGCTTACCAACGTGAAAGGTCTGTACGCGGCGGGAGACGTGAACGGAAAATCGATGCTCGCGCACACCGCATACCGCGAAGCGGAAGCGGCTGTGAACAATATGCTCGGTATCCCCGACGAAGTTAACTATAACGCCGTCCCATCGGTGATATACACATCTCCCGAAGGAGCTTCGGTGGGCGTCACCGCCGAAGAGGACGACCCCGGATACGTTACGGTGAAGATCCCCGCCGCATATTCCGGACGCTACGTCGCGGAAACGGACGATCGGGACGGATTCTTGAAGCTCGTCGCGGATAAGGAACGCGGCATACTCGCAGGCGCGCACGCCGCAGTCCCTTACGCCGGCGAGATCATTTCCGCTCTGACCGCGCTCATCGATCTCGAAATACCTATAGAACGCGCAAAAAAAATAGTTTTTCCGCATCCGACAGTCGCTGAACTCGTGAAATCGGCTCTAGACGCTTTGTAAAATAAAATTTCGAAAATTTCTTATAAAAGAACGGCGCGCCTTGAGGCGCGCCGTTCTTAAATACCGTTTTCAATATCAAAGCTTGTTCTGCTTGGCGAGTTTGGCGTGCTTACCCATGAGGAAAACGCCCTTGAATATCTTGCCCCACGCTCTCAGACGGTGTTCGCGGTTGAAAAGCATTATGAGACCTTCAGCCATATCGTCGCTCAGAAGTCCGCCGGACATGTTGGACATCGCGCGTATCGGCGTCTGCATGATTATGGCTACCATTATCGCGCTTGAGCCGAGTCCGTTATCCTTGATGCACTTCGGTATCAGCCACGCTATAAATCTGCCTAGACCGCTTCCAGCTCTCTTGGCGTCCTCGAAAGTCGACGAGAAATCGAGCTTGTAATCGGCGGGTTTGTCGAGAGGAAGAGGTTTTCTGCCGAGCAATGTCTCGAACTCCGCGTCGGATACCGTCTCCACTTTGCCGCCGAAATATGAAGGAAGCTTGAGCGCGTCGTCCCCTTTAGCGCACGCGTCTCCCTTTACGTTTACCGTAGCCTTAAGCCTTATATCGCGCGAAGACGCTCCGACAAGTATCTCGAATTCGCCGGACTCCACTAGCCAATCCTTACGCTCCGCGTCGTAATACGCGAATGCGCGCTTGTCGAGAGTAACGCTGACCGTCTTCTTTTCGCCGGGCTTAAGCGAAACTTTATCGAAAGCTTTAAGCTCCTTGACGGGACGGTATACAGAGGACTCCTTATCGGAGACATAGACCTGAACCGCTTCTTTCCCGAATACATCGCCTACGTTCTCCACGTCGAACGACAGCTCGACGGACTCGCCGTTTATATCGATTTCGGGTTTCTTTATATTGAGGTTCGAGTACCTGAATTCCGTATACGAAAGTCCGTATCCAAACGGGAACAATACGGGTTTGTCCGCTTTGTCGAAATAGCGGTAGCCCACGTACAGACCCTCTCTGTACTGGACCGCCGCCGTCCCGCCCGGGAAATACGCGCTTGCCGCGACATCCTCCAAGGCAAGCGGGAAAGTCTCGGGAAGCTTACCGGAAGGATTGACTTTACCGAACAGTATGTCGTACACGGCTTCGCCCGAGGCTTCGCCTCCGAGATAGGCTTCGAGTACGCCTTTGACCTTATCGAGCCACGGCATGGTCACGGGCGAGCCGTTATGCAATACCACCACGGTATTCGGGTTAGCTTCCGCCACCGCTTCGATAAGTCTGACGTGTCCTAATGGCATATCGATGTGCGTGCGGTCGAAACCTTCCGATTCGTACGCGTCGGTAAGACCTGCGAATACTATTGCGACGTCCGCTTTCCCGGCTGCTTCCACAGCCTCGGCGATAAGCTCGGCGTTTACTTCGTCCTTCTCGGTATATCCGTCGGCGTAAATTTTATCTATGCCTTCCGCGGCGTCCCAGGCGCCGACTACCTTATATGTATTGATGTGCGAACTGCCGCCGCCCTGATGACGGGGTTCCTTGGCGAATTTACCTATGAAAGCATACTTCTTGTCCCCCTTGAGCGGAAGTATCCCGTCGTTCTTAAGAAGCACCATGCATTCCGACGCTATCTCGCGCGCGAGTTTATGATCCGCTTCGCGGTCGTACGCGCATTTAGCCCTGCCGCGCGTAGCGAATATCCTTTCGATTATGCGTTCGCAGGCTCTGTCCAATATCTTTTCGTCGAGTTTGCCCGCTTTGACGGCTTCTACTATCTTACGGTCGTTCTTACCGCCGCTCGAAGGCATCTCGAGTTCGAGTCCCGCTTCGAGCCCTTTAACTCTGTCCGCTATCGCGCCCCAGTCCGTCATAACGAAGCCCTTGAAGCCCCATTCGTCGCGCAGGACGTCGTTAAGGAGCCACTCGTTCTCGGACGAATACACGCCGTTTATGCGGTTATAAGAACACATAACCGTCCACGGCGAAGCTTTTTTGACGGTAGTCTCGAATGCGGGCAGATAGATTTCGCGGAGCGTACGCTCGTCCACCTCGGAAGATACCGTCATACGGCGGTTCTCCTGGTTATTGGCGGCGAAGTGCTTGACGCTTACGCCGACTCCCGAAGACTGCACTCCGTTCACGTACTCCGCGGCAAGCTCTCCCGTAAGATACGGGTCTTCCGACATATATTCGAAGTTTCTTCCGCAAAGCGGACTGCGTTTTATATTGATAGCGGGTCCGAGCAGTACGCCGAGGTTCTCCGCCGCGGCTTCCTTACCGAGAGCTTCGCCCTGTCTGCGGGCTATCTCCCTGTCGAAAGACGCCGCGACCCCTACCGACGTCGGGAAGCACGTTGCGACTATGCTCGCGTTAAGTCCTATGTGGTCGCCGCCGTCCGCCTGCTTACGCAAGCCGTGAGGTCCGTCGGAAACCATGATCTCTTCGATACCGAGCCTCTCAACGCTCTTGAGCCGCCAGAAATCCTTACCGGAGCAAAGTCCCGCTTTTTCCTCGAGCGTTAGTGCGGAAACCGCTTTTTTCACGTCCGTATCCATTTATCTGCCTCCGTTATCGCTTAATTACTATAATATCAGTCTTCTACGGCGTTGCAATTGGCTGCCATCTCGGGAGTATAGTTGTTGATGTCGAACCAATAATCGTCGTAATAATACGTAGTGGCGAAATCGAGCACCGACGTAAGTTCCATTCCGAGAGAATTATGATGTCCCGACCAACTGTCGAGCGCGCGGTAATAACGGAAATAGCCGTTATCCCATATTTCCATATACTGCTTAAGCTCGGTATATACGGCGTCGGAAGCTCCCGCGCTCGTGCGCAGAGAATCGAGCAAATTTTCCGGCACCTTATTTACGTCGAGAGTAAATTCGCAGGTATAATAACCTTCCTCGGCGTTATAAGTGACCTTCGCGGAAGTTATGGTGTCCGCCGTCACTTCGTGGTCGGTATGTTTGAAATTGCCGTCCTGATAAGCGGCATATACGGGTTTTTCCTCATGCGAGTAACTTACGGGCAGGACGTCCCAGTTACCGTCATAGCTATATGTTCCGTTCTCTTCGTCGAAAGTGTACGTCGGAGCGTTTTTTTGACTGCTTTTAGCGGACGCCATTTTTACGAGATTGTAATCCATCGTGGAATCGGTATACGCGGCTTTTACGTATTTCGTATCAAATATGCCGACTATAACACCCATGAAACCCGAGTCGCCTACGAACGAGTACTCGAGATAGTATCTTTTGTCTCCGTTCTTGAGGCAATATCTGTGTCCTTCGACGTTGATGCTGTCGAACATAAGCGTGTTGCTCTTGACCATGAAAGCGGCGTTTTCGCTGTTCTTATAGTTCTCGCACGCTATACGGTACAGTTCCGCGGTAAGCTCGATATTACCCTGCACGTCGTCCTCGGCGGGAATAACTATTCCCGTGAGAGCGTCGCCTTCGGGACGTCTGTCCGGTTCGAACGGCACCATGTTCACTTCTTTCGGCGTAAACGTCGCGCCGAGCGACACCCCCATGACCACGCACGTCGCCACTGCCAACAGAACTGCTACCAGTTTGTAGATTCTTCTTGCCATAAGATCACTCCTCCGCTAATTGCATATGTGAATATTTTGTATATTTTACCTGTTAATATCGAAGCGTCAGTCGTCCGCACCGAGAAGCTCGAGTTTGGATTTGGGCGGCGGCGCCTTGCTGTCGCCGTGCTTGACGAATACCATCAACACGATAGAGATCACCACGCATATCATCGCGTACAGGAAAAGGTATTTGCTTCCCCACTCGTCCATGATGAGTCCCGCCATAAACGGGGTTATCGCCTGCGCGCTCATAGTGGCGGCGTAATAGAGTCCCGTATACTTACCGATACTGCCCGTGGAGGAAAGCTCGACCACCATCGGGAAAGTATTGACGTTGGCGATGATGAGCCCGAAGCCCGCGATAAGATAGAATATAGTGAAAAGATACATCGCGGCGGCGTTGGGCGAGGATGCGAAAAGGAATACCAGAAGGAAGCTCACTACCGCGAGCGCCCAGCCGAGCATAATCGACTTGCGTCTGCCTATCTTGACCGCAAGCATACCCACGGGTATGAAAGCCACCGCGGAAATGCCCATCGAAATACCCGAAATGATACCTCCGAGACCGGAACTTAAGCCGAGAGTCTTGGTAAGGTATATCGAGAGATTCGAGGAGACGGCGTTATAGCCCATGAACCACATGAATATGGACGCGAGTATAAGTATGAAAGACACGAAACGCGAACGTTTCAGCTTTTTGATCTCGTCCTTACTGACTTCGGAGCCGTCGGCATGGACCGGTTCTTCCTCGTCGTTGCTTATGCCGTATTCGGCGCAGAGGTCGTTACACTCCTTGAAAAGCTTGGGTTCTTTGACGAGCCAGAGGAAGAGCGCGAGCATTATGAGCATCGAGCACGCCACGGCTACGAATATCGCGGTAAATCCTATCGGGTCGATAAGCAAGGTTATGGTATATATGAGGAACGCCACGGCACCTCCCGCGCCTCCCGCGAGATTTATCATGGCGTTAGCCTGCGAACGCAACGGCTTCGGCGTGACGTCGGGCATGAGCGCCACCGCGGGCGAACGGAAAGTCGCCATTGCGACGAGCACGAAGAACAATATTATCATATATATGATGAGCGAAGTGGGATCGGCTTTGGTGAGCTTCTCGTTGACCTGGTCGCTCGCATAGCTGTTTATGCCCGTCTTGACGTACTTCTCGTAATCCTCGGTCATCACCTCTTTCCCGTCTTCGTCGGTAGTATAGGGATTGAGCGCTATTTTAAGATATTCCTCTTCCGTGCCGGTGAAATAATCGCGGTCGCAATAATCGGAATTGTGCGCGCCCTCGTTATACAGCATACGGTAAAGGGACTCCGCGTCGTAGGTCTTGCCCGTATGATCGGTATAAGAGTAATCCTTAACGGCGGTATTGACTATTTCGGAGCGGAGCGCTTCGCCCTTTTTGAGTTGGGAATTGGCGGAGATCGGCACGAATATCATCAATACCACGGAAACGAGCGTACCTATAACTATATAAGGAGTTCTTCTGCCCCATCGGGTAGAGGTCTTGTCGGAAAGCTTGCCGAACAGCGGCAACAGGAAAAGCGACAACAGATTGTCGAGCCCCATGACGAGCCCGCGCATGCTGTTGGAAAGTCCGTACGCGTTCTCGAGAAGGAGCGGCACGACGTAATCGTATGCGGTCCAGAAAACCATGATGATGGCGAAAGCAAGACCGACTTTGAGAGTTTTGACATAGTTTAATTTCATACTCGCTTCTCCGAAAAAGATTATACGGGATTATTATACCTTATCGCGCGCGCATTTTCAATATAAAATTTAGGATTGGCGGCACTAAAATTGTAGGTTTACAATACATTTGTTACACAGTCGCATATCCGTAACAAGAAGGAGAGAAAGGAAAGGTAGCCGGAAA
>CALVNM010000043.1 GCA_944349735.1 uncultured Clostridia bacterium
GTTTCCGGCTACCTTTCCTTTCTCTCCTTCTTGTTACGGATATGCGACTGTGTAACAAATGTATTGTAAACCTACACTTCACCCAAAAATCAATTACCGGCGCTGTCACCCGCCGACAGAAAGCGGACATAGTATGTATTGAAATCATTCAAGGAGGATTTGCAATGAAGAAACTTATTTCGATAGCGCTAATAGCGGTGCTTTGCACGCTTTGCGCGCTCTGCTTCGTCGGCTGTAAAGACAACGACTCCGGGTTGACCAAAGTGCGCCTGAACGAAGTCACTCATTCCGTTTTTTACGCTCCGTTATACGTGGCTATCAACGAAGGTTATTTCGCCGAAGAAGGTATCGAGATCGAGCTTACCAACGGCGGAGGAGCGGACAAATCCATGACCGCCGTAGTCAGCGGTCAGGCGGATATAGGGCTTATGGGTCCGGAAGCGGCGGTCTACGTAAAAGCCGGAGGCAGCAACAACTATCCCGTTGTTTTCGGTCAGCTCACCAAGAAAGACGGTTCTTTCCTTATAGGTCGTAACGCCGCGGAAAACTTCACCTGGCAGTCTCTTACGGGTTCGGAGATAATCGGCGGCCGCCAAGGAGGCATGCCCGCAATGACGCTCGAATACGCTTTGCATCTCAACGGGCTGGATAAAGACGTAAACGTAAATATCAACTACGACGTTCAATTCGATCTCATAGCTTCCGCTTTCGAGTCGGGTACGGGCGATTACTGTACAATGTTCGAACCGGTCGCTTCCACTTATGCCGCAGCCGGCAAAGGACACATAATCGCTTCCGTGGGCGCTGCTGCGGGCGACGTGCCGTATACCTGTTTTATGGCGACCAAAAATTACATTTCGGATAACCGCGACATCGTTATACGTTTTATGCGTGCGATCATCAAAGGTATAGATTTCGTGACGGATTCTTCTTCTCAGGCAATAGCCGCGGCTATCGCACCTTCCTTCCCCGACACGTCCGACGATATGCTTGCGTCCTCTGTCGAAGCATATAAAGCAATAGACGCTTATAAGACAACTCCCGTTATGGAAGAGAAAGACTTCGATAAATTCATCGAAATTCTGACATTTGCCGGCGCGCTCGACGTCCCTGTGGAATTCGCGGACATCATCGACAATTCGATAGCCGAAGAGTTGCTGAATTCGTAAGAGGTATGTTTTATGGCGCTGCTCGAACTTAAGAACGTATCTCTTATATACCACAGTCACGACGGCGAAACCGAAGCGCTGTCCGATATAAGTCTCGAAGTCGCAAGCGGGGAATTCGTAGCGATCGTCGGACCGTCCGGATGCGGCAAAACGACGTTGCTTTCCATACTCGCCGGTCTGATCGCTCCGTCCGACGGCGAAGTTCTCGTCAAAGGCAGACCGGTCGGAGAAGCGCGCAACGTTACCGCGTTGATGCCGCAGAGAGATCAACTGTTCGAGTGGCGCTCGATATACCGTAACGTTCTGCTAGGTCCAGAGATCAAGCGGAACAAAGACAAGGAAATATGCGCCTATGCGGACGAATTGCTGACCAAATACGGTCTCGGCGAATTCCGTAAAAAGCGTCCGTCGGAGCTTTCCGGAGGCATGCGACAGCGGGCGGCTCTGATACGTACGCTCGTGACCAAACCGGAGTTGCTTCTCCTGGACGAACCTTTCTCCGCGCTCGATTTTCAGACCAGACTTACCGTATGCGACGACGTGGAACGCATCATACGCGAAGAAGGCAAAACGGCGGTGCTTGTCACTCACGACATCAGCGAAGCGATCTCGATGTCGGACAAAGTGGTCGTGCTGTCCTCAAGACCCGCCTGCGTCGAAAAAATATACGACATCACTTTAGACAAAAGCATCCCTCCGCTCAAGCGGAGGGAGCAGAAGTCCTTCCCGGTATACTTCAGAAGTATCTGGAAAGATATGGAGGCTCCCAATGAGTGAAGAACACAAGCAATATCTTAAGAAACAAAGAATACACAAATTGGTTATCCGAATAATTCAGATAGGCATCCTTATATTGATATTCGGATTATGGGAATTATCCGCTTATCTCGAATGGTCGGATCCCTTCATAACTTCGTCGCCTTCCCGCGTGGTCAAAAGTATAGCCAACCTCTATACCTCCGGGCAGCTTTTCACGCATCTGGGCGCAACGCTGTGGGAGACAGTGGTGAGTTTTCTGTTGTCCACCGTTCTAGGTACGGCTATAGCCGTTATACTCTGGTGGAGCGAGACCGTAAGACGCGTTCTCGAACCTTACCTCATCGTACTGAACTCTCTGCCGAAAGTGGCACTCGGACCTTTGATCATCATCTGGGTAGGCGCGGGCAGGACCGCTATCGTTACCATGGCTCTGATGATATGTCTCATCATAACCGTCATTTCCGCGCTGACCGGATTCATGTCGGTTGACGAAGAAAAAATACAATTGATGCGCTCCATGGGCGCAAATAAGTTTCAGATACTCTCGAAACTCATCTTGCCGGCAAATATCCCCAATATACTATCGATCCTCAAGATAAACGTAGGTCTGAGCTGGGTTGGAACAATCATGGGCGAATACCTGGTCTCACGCGAAGGCATAGGCTATCTTCTCGTCTACGGCAGTCAGGTATTCAAACTGGATCTGGTAATGGCGTCTACCCTGTTGCTGTGCGTGCTTGCCACAGCCATGTATCTAGTAGTTGCGCTTGCCGAGAAACTTATCAGCCGCTTTTATTAGCATAAAACACGCCTGTTCCGAGTAAAATTTATCGGTAAGTTATGCTCGGATATATCGTTACGGCGTTCACTTTCATAGGTACTTTGATAGGAGCCGGCTTCGCCTCGGGAAAAGAAATCGCTCTTTTCTTCGGCGACGCCGGCATTCCTTCCGTCATGATCGCCGGCATAGCTTCGGGCTTGCTCGCCTACCCTTTCATGCGTATAGGCGCCATCGCGGGAGGAGACGTCGTTACCGGCGTATTTCCCGAGCACGGAGAATACGCGGCTCTGGTACTGAGATTCGTGAATTTCCTCGTGTTGTCTACGGTCATGGCTGCCGCGGAGTATCTTATTTACGTTACGCTTGGTTTTCACGGCGGCGCGATATTGACCGGTATAGCGGCTGTCTGTGCCAACGCCGCAGGGACCAAAGGTCTCAAGATAGTCAACGGGATACTCGTCCCTGTCATAATAATACTGGTAATTGTTCTGCTTACGCGTAAAAACTTCACGCCCGTCACCGGCAAGATCAAAGTCCTGTCTCCCTTACTGTACTCGGCAATGAACGTGCTTTCCGCAGGTATGGTCACCGCGAAGATAAGCTCCCGCATCTCCCGTAAAGGCGCATTGTGCGTTTCCGCTCTGATCGCCGTCATCGTATCCGCGCTGTTGTTTATGATGCGTTCCGTAATAGCGAGCAACAAAAGCGCCGAAATGCCTTTATACGCCGTGGCTACCGAATACGGCATGGGCATACTCGGTACCGTGGTTATCTATTCCGCCATATTCACTACCGCAGCTGGTACGGTCGGACTTGCGTCGAAAAAGGATTCCTCGATGTCTCCCATCGTCACGGTCGCCGCGGCTTTCCTCGTATCCGCGTTAGGCTTTGCGAATCTCGTCAAATACACCTATCCTTTCATAGGCGCGATAGGTTGCGGTTTCGTCGCGCTCGCCGTCATAAAGCTCGCGCGTAAAAAAATAAGGCAATGTCCTTGTAATAACTCATAGGTTTTGGTACAATATGAAAGACGTAATCAAATTGTTGACAAGTAATAACGTCCCCTTCAAAACGAACATGCCCGCCACTCTGATAAGCTCATTCAGAGGCGGAGGCGTCACCTCCGTGATCGCCTATCCCGAAAGCGTCGACGCCCTTTCCGAATGTCTGAGTGCGGCTGTCGAGACCGGCTCCCCTTACATGCCGCTCGGTAACGGCACCAACGTATTGGTGCGAGACGGCGGATTCAAAGGAATAATGATCTCCCTCGTCGGATTCAGAAGCATATCGATACAAGGCGACCTCTTGGTGTGCGGAGCAGGAACGGGGCTGCGTAACGTGGCGGAAGCCGCGGAAGCTGCGGGGCTCAGCGGGCTCGAGGAGCTAACGGGTATCCCGGGCACATTGGGCGGAGCGACGCGGATGAATGCAGGCGCATTCGGCAGAGAACTTGCGGATCTTATCGACGGCGTAACCGTTTTCGACGTAGCGACCCGCTCTGTAAGAAAGTTCGCCCGCAGCGAGATCCCCTTCTCTTATCGGTCATGCGGCGGCGCTTTCGACGCGGCGATAGTTACCGGAGTCGCGCTCAGACTCCGTCCGGGTACGGCGATCAAAGAAAAATCGGATTTCTATCGTGATAAAAGGAGATCGCTTCAACCCGCCGCCCCGTCGCTCGGCTCCGTTTTCCTGAAGCCGTCCGACAATATGAGCGCCGGGTATTACATAGAAAAATCGGGACTCAAAGGCGCCCGCGTAGGCGGCGCGGAAATATCCGAAAAGCACGCAAATTTCATCGTGAACCGCGGCGGAGGAACAGCGTCGGACTATTTGGCATTGATGTCGCTGGCGCAGACGGTGGTCGACGGGAAATACGGGATAAAACTTAAGCCGGAGATAGACATAGTCGGCGAGGAGTAAACTTGGAGAAGGAAAATAACGTAGGAATAGCCCAGCTTGCCAAGGAAGAACTGACTTCCCTTAAAATAAGTCAGTCCTGTTGCAAACGCGCTTTCCTCGCGGGAATAATACGCGGCGCGGGCAATTTTTACGTAGACCACGAAGGTTTCGGAGTTAAGGTAGCGCTTCCGGGAGCCGATCTCATTGCAAAATGTGCCGTAATAGTCAAGAATCTCGTAGGCGACGAACCGGAAGTGATAATGCGCACGTCGTCGCGCGAAGTAGGAAACAAAACGGTTTACGAACTCAAAATGCGCGGAGATATATGCTTCGATCTCCTGTCCGAGACGGGCATTTCGCCTGCTCCGTACCAATTCGCCGACGGTATATCTAAAGACACCGTCGAGAAGACCTGTTGCGCGTGCGCTTTTCTGCGCGGTCTTTTCCTTGCTTCAGGCACAGTATCCGCTCCGCCGAGACATACCGTGACAGCGAGAGGCGTCAGTTACTATCTCGGTATAACTCTGAACTCGGAAAAAATGGCGGAAGACGTAAAAGAACTGCTCGCATCTCTTGACATAAGCGCGCGCATAAGGGTAAGGAACGAGCTTTACACGGTATACGTAAAAGACGCGGAGACCATTTCGGATTTTCTCGTGAGAATCGGAGCGGTACGCGCCATGATGGAAATACAGGATATACTTGCTACAAGATCTCTCAATAACGACAACAACCGACAGACCAACTGCGCAAGCGCGAATATCGACAAAACGGTGGACGCCAGCATGCGGCAGATAATGGCTATAGAAAAGATAATTTCCGAGCGCGGACTCGATTCTCTCGACGAAGCGCTGCGTATCACTGCCGAAGCGAGGCTTACCAATCCCGAGACTACTTTAAACGAACTCGCCGCGCTTATTCCGGGAAATCCGTCTAAAAGCTGCCTTAACCACAGGATGCGCAAACTTATAGCCATAGCGAACGAGATAGACGACGCAAAAAACGGCTGATAAATCCGTCACGGAGGAAAAATGGACAGCGGAAAAGGAAATTTCATACATCTCCACGTACACACCGAATACAGTCTGTTGGACGGCGCGGCTCCGGTCAACAAATTGGTCAAGACCGCCAAAGAGCTAGGTATGCCCGCGCTCGCCATGACAGATCACGGCAACATGTACGCGATGATAAAATTCGTGAACGCTTGCAAGAGCGAAAAAATCAAGCCGATCGTCGGATGCGAATTTTACACGACGGAAAACATGCACGTTCACGAAGGCAGAAATACCGACGAACAGAATAAAAATTGCCACCTCGTCCTTCTCGCCAAGAATTACGAAGGCTACAAAAACCTGGCTAAACTCAATTCGTATGCCTGGATAGACGGCTATCATTACAAGCCGAGGATAGACCTCGACCTCCTCGAAAAGTACTCGGACAATCTCGTCTGCCTCTCCGCGTGCATAGCGGGAGCCATACCGCGGTATATCCTGCGTAACGACTACGAAGGAGCAAAGGCGTACGCGCTTCGTCTCAAAAACATGTTCGCCGAAGGAGACTTCTACATCGAACTTCAGAATCACGGGCTGGAAGAAGAACTCAAAGTCAATCCCCTGCTCGTCCGACTCGCACGCGAAATAGGCGTTAAATGCGTCGCCACCAACGACGTGCATTACATACGTAAAAGCGACGCGGAGATGCACGACATCGTTCTGTGCATAGGCACTGCATCATTCGAGGATGAAGAAAACAGAATGAAGTGGCTGCCTAACGACAACTTCTATCTCAAGACTTACGACGAAATGTCGGACGTACTCGGCTGGTGTCCGGAGGCTCTCGAGACTCCTTACGAGATAGCCGAAAAATGCAACTTTCAGTTCCCGCCCAAGCAATATCAGTTACCCGATTATCCGTGTCCCGACGGAATGAAATCCGACGAATATCTCCGCAAACTCGCTTACGAAGGACTGGAAAGGCGTTACGGCACTATCACCAAGGAGATACGCGAACGCGCCGAAACGGAGCTGGACGTCATCATCTCGATGGGCTTCCCCGACTACTACCTGCTGGTTTGGGACTTTATCTTTTGGGCGAAAAACAACGACATACCCATAGGTAAAGGCAGAGGCTCCGGCGTGGGCAGCATCATTGCCTACGCTATCGGCATAACCGACGTCGAGCCTCTCGAATACGATCTGATATTCGAAAGATTCCTCAACAAAGACCGCACTTCGATGCCCGACTTCGACATCGACATATGTTACCACCGCCGCGGAGAAGTCATCCAGTACGTCAAGGACAAGTACGGCGAAGACCACATTTCGCAGATAATCACTTTCGGTAAACTGAAAAAGAAGCAGGCTATCAAAGACGTCGCACGCGTCTACAGATTGCCGTTTGCCGACGTTACGCGCATAACGAAAAACATCGCCGACTTCGGCGAAGAAGAGAAAAAGGTGCATATACCCGATCTCGTCAATCCGAACAGCAAATATCTCGTTTCCGATCTGTACGAGCAGTATGTATCCAACCCGCAGATCAAGAAGATAATAGACATCGCGGCGCAGATCGAAGGCATGCCGCGCAATACCTCCATACACGCGGCGGGCGTCGTTATTTACCGCAACCGCGCGATAGACACGATACCTCTTGCCCGTAACGGTACCGAGACCACTACGCAGTTCGATATGATAGAGGTGGAAGGCTTGGGACTTCTCAAGATGGACTTCCTCGCATTGATGACCCTTACCGATATTAAGATGGCTCACGATTACGTCAAGGAAGCCACCGGAAGAGACGTCGATTTCAACAAGCTCGGCTACACCGATCCAGAAGTTTACTCGATGATAGCGGCGGGAGACACCGACGCCGTATTCCAGCTCGAAGGCGGCGGAATGAAAAAATTTCTTACGCGTCTTAAGCCGGTATGCATGGAAGACGTTATAGCGGGCATCGCGTTATACCGTCCCGGTCCCCTAAAAGACATCGACAAATTCATATCCTACCGTAAAAATCCGGAGACTATAGTATACAAAGATCCCCGTCTCAAAGACATTCTCGGGGTCACGAGCGGTATAATCGTCTATCAGGAACAAGCTATGATGATAACCCGTAAACTAGCGGGCTACACAATGACGGATGCCGACAACTTCCGCAGCATCATCAGTAAAAAGAAATTAGACAAAATACCTAAAGAGCGCGACAAATTCATCAACGGATTGAAAGACGAGAACGGCAACGTATTGATACCCGGGTGCGTTGCTAACGGCATCAGCGCGGAAACGGCTCTCGAGATATTCGGCGAAATGGAGAGCTTCGCGTCTTACGCTTTCAACAAGTCGCATGCCGCGGCGTACGCATACTTATGCTACGAAACCGCGTTCTACAAGCACTACTACCCTACCGAATATCTTGCGGCAGTCATCAATAACCGTATCAACAAGCCCGACGACACCAAGAAATACATGGCGGTATTGAAGAATATGAACATTCCTCTCCTTCCGCCGGACATCAATAAGTCGTCGCCTCTTTTCTCGCCAGAGAACGGCTCCATACGTTACGGTCTCGCTTGCATCAAGAACGTCGGTATGGCTATCATGACCGAGACGGTCAAGGAACGCGCGGAACGCGGCTGCTTCAAAGATCTGTACGACTTCGTATCCCGCATGAGCGAAACGCAGCTTCTCAACAAACGCGTCGTCGAAAGTCTTATAAAAGGCGGAGCCTTCGATTGTTTCGGCGAGACCCGCGCCACTCTCATGGTAAATTACGAAAGAGTGATGGCGGATGTCGACGCAAAGCGCAAAGAAAAGCTTAAACGCGAGGTTACCGGACAATTCGATATGTTCTCTATGTTCGGTGAAGACGATTCCGTCAAGGAAGCACCTTTCAAATACGATGTAGTCAAAGAATATTCTCAACGCGAAAAACTGCTTGCCGAAAAAGAAATACTCGGCATGTATATCACCGGTCATCCGCTCAAAGGTTACGAGAAGGACTTCGAGGTCTTCAATTTCAACACTTCGATGATACCGCGTAAAAGGGACGAGGAAGACGACGATGAAGGCGGCGATATGGTAGTTATGTCCGACGAACCCGTACTTATACAGGACAACATGGAAGTCACGACGGGAGGAATACTCGCAAGCGTTCAGTTGAAGCGTACCAAAGACGGTAAGGAGATGGCTATCGTCGTTATCGAGGACATGTACGACCGCATCGAATGCATAATGATGTCAAGGGCTTTCGCCATGGCGAAAAACTACCTTGTGACGGACAGCCTCGTCAAAGTGAAAGGCAAACTATCCTACCGCGACGACGAATGTAAAATATACGTATCTGAACTCGTGCCTTGGGACCTCAAGGAACGCGAAGAGACAGAAGAAGTCCACGACGCGCGCGTGCTTTACTTCAATCTTACCGACGCCGACGTGGCGGACAAAGACAAACTCGCTCGGATAGACAAAGTATTGGAAGCGCACCCCGGTCCGAACGTAGTCAAATTCCAGTACCAACGCGCTTTGCACGAATACAAATTCACTGTGGGAGATCTCGACGCGGCGGGCAAGGAACTTGCAGGCATACTCGGACCTCATAACGTTAAAATCATTTAGTTCGAGTAACCTGATTTACTATAAAAGTATCCCGTTCTCAAGGACGGGATACTTCATTTCTTGACTAAACGGGAACGCCGAAGCGTATCTATTCCTTGAGAGCTATGTTTTCGATCACGTACGCCACGCCGTCGTCGTCGCAGGACGGCGCCACGTAATCCGCTACCGCGAGCGCTTTATCGGAAGCGTTCGCCACCATTACTCCCAACCCCGCGTATTTCACCATAGGCACGTCGTTCAGACTGTCGCCTATAGCTATTATCTCCTCGCGCTTAATGCCGTATTTGGAAGCGAGCGCCGCCACTGCCTTAGCCTTATTCACGTCGCCGCGGATGATCTCCACGACAAACTTCTTGCTCGTATTTATAAGAAATTCGTCGCCGTACTCCGCGCTCAATTCGTCGATGTAACCGTCCACTTTCTCCGGCGGGGTTATAATGAGCATCTTGACAGGAGAAATGCCGTTCTTCTCTATGTATTCGCTGAGCGGCATTCCGGCTATTACGGGCGGCTCGAAAGTGTACTTGGCGTATTCCTCCGCATACTCTGTCTCCGCAGGAATCACGTAGTCGTCGTGTACGTATATCTGATAATACACGCCTTCCGCGTCGAGCCTTCTTGCCACCTTCAGAGCGGATTCGTACGGTATGGTTTCCTCGTTGTAGAATTTGCCCGTTTCTATATCTGCTATAACGGCTCCCTGATAACCTATAACCTCGCCCTTAAGCCCGAGGTATTTGGCGTGAGGGATTATCGCCGAGATCATCCGCCCCGTGCTCAATACGAATTTACCTCCGCGGGCGACATATTCCGCTATCGCTTGGCGGTTTTTCTCACTTGCAAAACTTGTCGAATCCGAGAGCGTGTCGTCGAAGTCGCACGCTATCATTTTATATTTCATTTCAGTCCTCCGCATCTACGTTATCGTTCTTGTGAAAATATTCGTACACCTTATACGCTCTGTCCTTACCGAATCCGCTTACCTTGGCGATCTCATCCGCGCTCGCTTCCGCTATGCGTTCCACCTTCTTGAAATAACTCAGAAGCGCTCTGGCGCCTTTGTCGCCTACTCCCTCGATATTCTTGAGGTTGCTCCGCGTCTGACGCTCCGACCTCAGCTTACGGTGATAGGTGATGGCGAATCGGTGCGCCTCATCGCGTATGCGCTGACAGAGTTTAAGAGCAAGGCTGTCGCGCGGAAGTATAACAGGTTCGCTCTCGTAAGGACGGAATATCTCCTCTTCGCGCTTCGCCAATCCCACTACAGCGATACCGCTTCCCTCGAGTATCTCGACCGCCGAACTCAACTGTCCCTTACCGCCGTCCACTATGATGAGATCGGGTATCTCCGCGAATGAAAGATCGTCCCCTCTCATCTCACCTAGCCGCCTTGACAGCACCTCGCGCATACATGCGAAGTCGTCGGAACCGAGTACCGTTTTTATGCGGAATCTTCTGTACCTTTCCTTGGCGGGTTCGCCGTTGACAAATACCACCATGCTCGCTACTTTGTCGGTACCGCTTATGTTGCTTATATCGTAACACTCCATGCGCTTGGGAGGTCTGTCCAAGGAAAGCATTTCTTTGAGCTGAGTTACCGCGCCCACTGTGAGCGCCTCGCGGGAAGCGATCTTCTGCACCGTCTTTGTAAGATTTTCGCTCGCATTGTTGTACGCCAATGCCACGAGTTGCGCTCTCGCTCCGCCTTTAGGTTCGAATACGTGTACCTTACTCCCTTTTTTGGAGCTGAGATAATCCGCCATTTCCTCCGCGAACTCGGGTTCGGCATTGAATAATATCTCTTCCGCCACTACGGGATTATGCTCGTAGAACTGCATTACGTACCCGGACAATATGTCGCCCGCGTCTCCTGCTTCGTCCACGCCCGTATTCTCGCTGCCTATAACCTTACCGCCGCGTACTACGGTATAGTTGATAACTCCGTACATCCCGTCCGTGGCGTATGCGAAAATATCGAGATTGAAATCTCGCGGAAGATTGATATTCTGTTTCCTCACTATCTTATCGAGAAGCTCTAGTCCTTCGCGGTAAGTTATTGCAAGCTCGAATTCCTCGCGTTCCGCTGCTTTCGCCATTTTCTCGGTCAACAGCTCGCGTGCTTCCTTATCGTTACCGTTGAGGAAAGCTATCACCTTTTTGATCACCGCGCGGTATTCCTCGGGCGTGACTTTACCGCAGCACGGCGCGAGACACCGCCCTATATGGTAATTAAGACATTCGCGTTTCGCTCCCTTTTTAAGATTGCCGTGACAGCTCCTTACCGGAAATACGGAATGGATGAGATCCATCGTTGCCGAAGCCGAAAGCCCCAGCATATACGGTCCGAAATATTTACTGCCGTCCGCCTTGAGCTTCCTCGTCACTTCTATCGACGGATATTCCTCGTTCATCTTTATCTTGATGTAAGGATAATTCTTATCGTCCTTGAGAAGTATATTGTAATACGGCTTATACTGCTTGATCAGGTTGTTTTCAAGGACCAGGGCTTCTATCTCGTTGGCAGTAACAATATATCTGAAATCGGCTATCTTGGCGACCAGCAACTGCGTTTTCTCTGTCTGAGTAGCAGTCGAACGGAAATACTGTCTCACACGGTTGCGAAGTATCTTCGCTTTACCCACGTAAAGCACTTCGCCGAACTCGTCGAGCATAATATACACGCCGCTCGATAAAGGAAGCGACTTAAGTTTTTCGTTCAGGTCGACCATACTGACATTATAATTCCCGCAACCGAAAAAAGCAATTCATAATCGCGGCGAAATCTTATCTAAGTTATAAATAGCTCAATAATTATCGAAAAACGCTTGCGCTGTACTCAAAAGCTATGATATACTAATCAAGCTGAAATAAGCCTCCATGGTCAAGCGGTTAAGACGTCGCCCTCTCACGGCGGAATCTGGGGTTCGATTCCCC
>CALVNM010000044.1 GCA_944349735.1 uncultured Clostridia bacterium
CAAGCAATTTCATAGTCGCTCCCTTTTGCGTTTATATAATAAAAAAGCAAAGGCGTTCAAGGACACAATTAGTCCTTTATGAACGCCTTTGCTCATATTGTTGAGGATTATATCACGCAGAAACGGATTGTGTCAACGGCTAATTCTCAATTTCACGGATACAAAAAATCATTTTAATTTCGCAAAAAAATTTATCGTCATTTCGTTGACAAACGCGCTTAAGTTTTTGTATAATCCGTTGCATAAAAGGCAAAGGCGTCTTTGAGTTTTCTCAAGGACGCCTTTTCTTTATATCAAATTCAAGGAGAAATTGTATGGAATCGGTTGCTGATTATTTCGGATGTATGGTATTCGACGACAGAGTGATGAGGGCTACTCTGTCCTCGGACGTTTACAGATCGCTTAAAAAGACTATCGATCAGGGCGCGCAACTCGACATATCCGTTGCCAACGCGGTAGCAACCGCTATGAAAGACTGGGCGGTATCGAAAGGCGTAACGCATTACAGGCATTGGTTTCAGCCGCTTGCCGGAATACCCGCAGAATAACACGACGGCTTCATCTCTCCCGCCCCCGACGGCAGAGTCATAATGGAATTCTCGGGTAAAGAACTCATTAAAGGCGAACCCGACGCTTCGAGTTTCCCGTCAGGCGGCTTACGCGCCACTTTCGAAGCGCGCGGCTATACCGCTTGGGACCCCACTTCTTACGCATTCATCAAAGGCAAAACGCTCTGTATCCCCACGGCGTTCTGCTCTTACGGCGGCGAAGCGCTTGACAAAAAAACGCCCCTTTTGCGGTCTATGGAAGCTCTTAACCGTCAGGCAATGAGAATATTGCGCCTTTTCGGTAACACGAGTGCGAAATGCGTGCGCACTTCCGTAGGACCGGAGCAGGAATATTTCCTTATAGATAAGGATATGTACGCAAAGCGCAAAGACCTCATATATACCGGCAGAACGCTTTTCGGAGCAAAGCCGCCGAAAGGTCAGGAGCTCGACGACCACTATTTCGGAGCGATAAAGCCGCGCGTCGAAGCGTATATGGCGGATCTCGACGAAGAATTATGGAAGCTCGGCGTCCTTGCAAAAACCAAGCACAACGAAGTGGCTCCCGCGCAGCACGAGCTTGCGCCAATATATAAAACTACTAATATCGCCACCGACCACAACCAGCTTACTATGGAAATAATGCAAAAAGTCGCGGCGCGGCACAATCTCGTCTGTCTTCTGCACGAAAAGCCTTTTGCGGGCGTGAACGGTTCGGGAAAGCACAACAACTGGTCGCTTACGACGGACAAGGGCGGCAACCTTCTTACTCCCGGCGAAACGCCCTACGAAAACGCGCAATTCTTGCTCTTCCTTTGCGCCGTTATCAAAGCAGTCGACGATTATCAGGATCTTTTGCGCATTTCGGTAGCGACGGCCGGCAACGACCACAGACTCGGCGCAAACGAAGCGCCCCCTGCCGTCGTGTCTATATTCTTAGGCGACGAGCTTACGGCAATTCTCGACGCGATAGAAAAGGAAACGCCCTACAGCGGTAAAAAGAAATCGCAGATGAAATTGGGCGTAGACGTATTGCCGCTTTTCCCTAAAGACACAACCGATCGTAACCGCACATCGCCGTTTGCTTTTACGGGAAACAAATTCGAATTTCGTATGCTCGGGTCGTCGGACAGCATCGCATGCGCCAACATAATGCTGAACAGCGCGGTAGCCGAATCGCTCAGGCAATATGCCGACGTACTGGAGCACGCAAGCGACTTCAACGATGCTCTGCACGCGCTGATACGCGACACCGTGAAGAAACACAAGCGCATCATATTCAACGGCAACGGATACGACGCGGCGTGGATTAAAGAAGCTACCGAAAATCGCGGATTGCTGAATTATCGCACTACACCGGACTGTATGCCTCATCTTACCGACGAGAAAAACGTTGCCATGCTCAAAGCGCACGGCGTATATTCGGAAGCGGAACTCAAAGCGCGCTGCGAGATCAATCTCGAGAATTATTGTAAAACCGTCACGATAGAAGCGAACACCATGCTTTACATGGCAACCAGGGAAATACTTCCCGCTGTGGAGAAATATGCCGCCTCGGTAGCGTCTTCCGCGGCGAAGAAAAAGGCTCTCGCGCCCGAACTCGCCTGTTCTTACGAGCATACGCTCGTGAGTTCTTTATCCGGTCTTACCGACCGCATCGCGGAAGCGTGCGCTAAACTTTCGGATACGGTTGCAAAATTGAAATATGCATACGACGTGACTGCCGAAGCGTACGCGATACGCGATACCGTGATACCCGCGATGAACGAGCTGCGCGCGGTAGCGGACGAAGCCGAAACGCTCACCGCTTCGGAATACTGGCCATTCCCCACTTACGGCGATCTCCTGTTCGGCGTGAAATAAATATCAAGGAGACAATCGGAATGGAAAAGATACTCGTACTCGATTTCGGAGGGCAATACAATCTGTTGATAGCGCGCAGAGTACGCGAACAACGCGTATATGCAGAAGTGCGCTCCTACCGCAACGTCACGGCGGAGTCCGTGGCGGCTGAAGGATATAAAGGCATAATTTTCACGGGCGGACCCCAAAGCGTATACGCCGAAAACTCGCCTAAATGCGACAAAAAAATTACCGAGCTTGGGATTCCCGTGCTCGGTATCTGTTACGGCGCACAGCTTCTCGCCTGTCTTTACGGCGGCAAAGTCTCGCCCGCCTCGCACGCGGGGGAATACGGCAAGGTGGAATTTACGCACGGCGACGACGCTCTGTTTAAGGACGTACCGGAGCTTAGCGTATGCTGGATGAGCCATACCGACAGTATTACCGCCCTGCCCGAATGTTTTACCGCCACCGCCCGCACCGCAAATTGTCCCGTAGCCGCAATGAGTAACGGCAAAAATATCTACGCCGTACAATTCCATCCCGAAGTCACTCACACCGAGTACGGCAAAAAAATTCTTGGCAATTTTCTTTTCGGCGTATGCGGCTGCAAGGGCGAATGGAACATGTCGGGCTTCTTGAAAACTTCCGTTGAACGTTACGAAAACGCCCTTAAAGGCAAAAAAGCGTTATGCGCGCTGAGCGGCGGCGTGGATTCGTCGGTTGCGGCGGTGCTTCTCAATAAAGCCGTAGGTAAAAACCTTACCTGCGTATTCGTCGACCACGGACTTTTGAGGAAGGACGAAGGCGATAAGGTGGAACGCACGTTCCGCGGACTTTTCGATATGAAGCTCGTTCGCGTAAACGCCGCAGACGAGTTCCTTGATAAGCTCAAAGGGGTGACCGAACCCGAGAAAAAGCGCAAAATTATAGGAGAAGAATTCATTCGCGTATTCGAACGCGAAGCGCACAAAATCGGTAAAGTAGATTATCTTGTGCAGGGCACTATATATCCCGACGTAGTCGAATCGGGAGCGGGCGACGCCGGCACCATCAAAAGTCATCATAACGTAGGAGGACTACCAGACGTAATCGAATTCGACGGAATAGTCGAGCCGCTAAGGTATCTCTTCAAAGACGAGGTTCGCGCCGTCGGCAGAGAGCTGGGTATCCCCGAAGAACTCGTGAGCCGACAGCCATTTCCCGGACCCGGGCTTGCGATAAGGATAATCGGAGAAGTCACCGAAGAAAAGCTGGCTATATTACGCGAAGCGGACGCTATATTCCGCGAGGAAATAGCTTCAGCAAAACTCTGCGACAATCCCGATCAATATTTTGCGGTGCTTACCGACTGCCGCACGGTAGGCGTTAAAGGCGACGCGCGCACTTACGGTTATACACTCGCATTGCGCGCGGTAAGTACGGACGACTTCATGACGGCGGACTGGACACGTATCCCATACGAACTGCTCGCTCGCGCGAGCAACCGCATTACCAACGAAGTGCGCGGGATAAGCCGCGTGGTATACGACGTCACTTCCAAGCCGCCCGCCACGGTGGAATGGGAATGACGGAATACATCGTCGCATTTTTCGGCGTAAACGGCAAATCATCGTAAATCGGCAAAGGAGAAAAAGGCTATGACAAAATTCATATTCGTCACGGGCGGCGTGGTTTCGGGACTCGGCAAAGGCATTACGGCGGCTTCGCTAGGAAGGTTATTGAAAGCGCGCGGATTCAAAGTAGCGGCGCAGAAGCTCGACCCCTACATTAACGTGGATCCGGGTACCATGAGTCCCTACCAACACGGCGAAGTTTTCGTAACGGAAGACGGCGCGGAGACCGATCTCGACCTCGGTCATTATGAAAGATTTATCGACGAAGACCTCAACAAATACTCAAATCTTACCACGGGCAAAGTATATTGGAACGTACTTAACAAGGAGCGCAGAGGCGAATATTTGGGTTCGACGGTACAGGTCATACCGCATATCACCAACGAAATCAAGGACTTCGTTTACCGCGTGGCGAAAACCACAGACGCTGACGTAGTTATCACGGAGATCGGCGGCACAATCGGCGACATAGAGTCACAGCCGTTCATCGAAGCGGTGAGGCAGATAGGCATAGAGGTCGGCAAAGAAAACAGTCTGTACATACACGTCACTCTCGTGCCCTTCCTGAGCGGTTCGGACGAACACAAATCGAAACCCACCCAACATTCCGTAAAAGAACTGCTCGGAATGGGGATAAATCCCGACATAATAGTTTTACGTTGCGACAAGCCTCTGGAAGAAGAAATTTTCAGAAAGATAGCTTTGTTCTGCAACGTGAAAAGCGATTGCGTTATCGAGAACCGTACCCTTCCCATACTTTACGAAGCGCCGCTTATGCTCGAGAAACAAAATTTTTCGGCGGTAGTATGCAGGGAACTGGGGCTTGAAAGCAAGGATTGCGACCTTACGAAATGGAAAGCGCTCGTAAAGCGCATCAAATCCCGGAACGAGAAAGTTAATATAGCTCTCGTCGGCAAATACGTGAAACTCCACGACGCATATCTCTCGGTGTCCGAAGCGTTGAGTCACGCGGGCTACGGCTTGAACGCTGAAGTTAAAATTTCGTGGATAGACTCCGAAACTCTCACTCCCGAAAACTACGAAGAAACGCTGGCTTTCGCGGACGGAATACTTGTTCCGGGAGGATTCGGTTCGCGCGGGATAGAAGGAATGATCCTCGCCGCGAAATACGCTCGCGAAAATGGCGTGCCCTATTTCGGGATTTGTCTCGGAATGCAGATAGCCGTTATCGAATACGCGCGGAATGTATGCGGGATAGCGGACGCGAATTCGGGAGAATTTGCGAAAGAATGCGCGCACAAGGTAATAGACTTCATGCCCGGGCAAAACGAGGAAATAAGTAAAGGCGGCACTTTAAGGCTCGGAGCCTACCCCTGTGTGATAACGAAGGGAAGCGCTATGGAAAAATTCTACGGGAAATCGGAAATATCAGAAAGACACCGCCACCGTTACGAATTCAATAACGAGTACCGCGCTGCGCTTACAGAAGCGGGACTTACTCTCGGCGGACTGTCGCCGGACGGAAGGCTCGTAGAGACCGTGGAACTCAGCGACAGAGCTTTCCATATCGGCGTACAGTTCCACCCCGAATTCAAGAGCCGCCCCAATCGTCCGCATCCCCTGTTCACGGGTTTTGTGGCAGCGGCGGAAAAATACGGAAAGGAGATTTAAGGCTACCGAAAACTTCTTTGACGTCTGCCGAAAGCAAAAAAGCGCGACGCCAAATGCGTCGCGCTTGTTCTTTATCTCTAATTACTACAAACTTTTATCTTTTTACGAAAAAGCCGAGACAGCTTTTATCCCCGTATATTTAGTTCCGCCGGAAGCAGCCGCCTCCTGCGCGCGATAATCGTTGACGGAGCCGGAACCGTACATATAGAATCTGAAGTCCTGATTTCCGGCGGCTATCGGAAGGAAGCCGCCCTGCTCGGATATGTCGGGATCTCCCGAGTCTTTGAGAACGGATATGTTGACAAGATAGTTCGAGAAGTCTTTAAGCCCTCCGTTCAACCCGGACATATCGAGTTGAGAATAGTTCTTTCCGCCTCCGTAGAAAGCTATACCGCCGTGAACAACGCTCTCTCCGCCTATATCGGTGAGAAGATCGCCGTACTTATCGGGATACTTGCCGCAAACGAAATCGAGTATCGCCGCGATGTTGAATTTGAATTCTTTACGATTAGATTCTATAAGCGTACTGCTGTCTATCAGGTTGAGTTTCTTCCAGTCGTATATTCTGACGTCGCCTTTCAGGCGAAGGACAGATGCAAACGACGTTCCGCCCGTACCGGACCAACCCTGGAAATTTACTCCGAGATCGCTGCCGGAATCTTTATACAGCACGGAACCCGCGAAATTGCTTTCGACTCCTAATGCGAAAAGTCCGCTCGTTTCGAGAACGCTGTCCGCTACGGTAAGATCGGTCATAACGTACATCTTGTAGAAATATTCGTCGTCGAGATAGTTATTGGTCTGCACTTTGTATGCGTTGCCCGAAGCGTCTTTCAAATCCGGTTCGATGCACTCGGCAAGCGTGGACGAGAGTGAAGAATTGGCACGCAAAGCGCGGTTTGCGCCGACTTTAACGAGAAATTCTCTTCCCTGCGAAACAATACAGCCTTCTATACGCACGTTGATGCGCTCGTTATCGCAGCCCGCCGCATTCTCCGAAAGGCTGTTTATGAAATATGCGTTGCCGTTGCGGTTACCGCCGTATACGCGCACGACGTTCCTTCCGTTACGAACGCGGCAGTTAAGGATATTTACGTCCGCGTTTATCTCGAGCGTAGTTCCCACGTTGTTGAGATTCTCGAGTTTGTATTCTCCGTCATCATATAGAGATTCGTCGCTGCAACCGAGCAACGTCACGTTATGGAGCGTTACTCCGTCGGTACGCACGAGATAGGCTATGTTATCCTGTCCCGCGACCGAAGCTATCTCGCCGTAACTTACAAAATACAGCGGTCCCATGAATATTTGGGGAACTCCCGCTCCGTCTACGGCGTGCGTAAAATATTCGGCATCGATATAATATCCGTTGCCGTATAGGTCGTTACGGAATTCGAGGACATAGTTTACGTAGGCTTTATCTTCCTGAGCGGTATTTTTGTAGTACTCGATATTGTATGTCGATTTCATCCTGCCGAGCATTGTTTTGCGCTCATCCAAGGAATAAACGCTGCCGTCGGCGCGAGTACCGAGCATTATATCCGCACCGAGTACGACCGGATACCCTGCGGCTGTCGCTTTGAATATCTCATCGCTGTTGTGCACGAGTATCCCGCCCTTTACCGCGTCGAGGGTCACAGACGTCCTTACGTTCTGTACAAAGGTCTCGTTACCGGACCACGACAGAGTGACGGTGATTTCTCCGCTTTTTTTCACACGTAACAGAAGATTTCCGTCCTGCGCTTCAACCGTAGCGATCGAAGGATCGGATAGCTTAATTTCGAAGGCGTCCAACGCGTCCACGCGGTCGAGATAGCGGTAAACGTTAACGCCTATTACGTACGTGTACGAAACGGCGGTGCCGCTTGCGTCATACTCGAATTCCGCTACGGCGGTTCGCATGGCAAGCCCCACGTCTGTCTTATTGGTTATCTGTACGGAAGTGACCACTTCCACTACTTCGATCGCTATTTCTACGGGATACACGTCGAGCGCAACACCGTTCCTGTATGCGTAAACTATCAAAGTAAAAGTTCCTTTCCCGTCAGCGGTCACGACGCACGATTTACCGTCCTCGGATATATCGACATTCACGTAGCCGACGGACAAGGTTCCGGAAGCTACTTCCCACAAATAAGTCGTATCTGCGGCTATCACGGCGGGTACCGCATAAAAAGTGACTGCTTCCCCTTCGAGCATGGCAATATCCGTTCCCTGTACCGGAAGAGTGCTTCTTACAGTAAAGGCAAATTCCTCGAAAGAGACTCTTACCCTCTCCTCTGCGCCTCCCGCAGTCAATTTAAGATCCAATTCGTCGGGAACTCCCGCAGCGAAGATCACGCTGACTTTGTAACCGCGCTCCACTTCGGATACGGCTTCTACCGAGAAATCTTCTATATAAGCATTATCGGCTATCGACGGAGTATCAGGAGCGCAAACATAGAACTCTACCTCACTGACGTCTTTTTCGACCGAAATTAGAGCGCCCGTGACCCCGTTGACGGTTATACCGGAGCCGGACGGAGCTTCTGCGGCGTCTATTTCGAGATATTCGCGAATCGATCCGTCAGCGCCGTCGGAGACGGTAAACGCTATACTTACTTTCCCGCCGAAAGGCAACATAATAGTCCCGGCATTTTCGTCGATGACCGCGAAGCCTTCTGTAATTTCAGTCACGGCGGCGGCAAAACCTACCGGTACGAGACGAGTTTCGTAGTAATAGGTTCCGGTATTGACGGAAGCGGTGTATCCCGAGTCTCCGCGCGTAGCGAGATTCTCTCCGCCGTATGCTGCATACAGCGATACTTCCATGCCGTACGGCTTGGAAGAGGAAACAATGACGGTGATACTGTCCGTATAGCCTCCGTCGTTGCTGACTACCGTCACACGCGCGCTACCTACACTGTATGCATGCACGGTACCGTCCTCGTCCACGCTCACCGCGGCAAATTCGGTATCTTTTATTTCGTCTATTCTGAAGGTATAAGCTTTATTAGCCGCATTCTCGGGATAAACAGCGGCAACAATCTTAAAATCGTCGTTATATTCCGCAAGATCTATCCTCAGGGTACCGTCTTCCGGCGCATTAAGTATTTTTATACTGCCGGCGGATACGGATACTCCGATACTGGCAATGTTTCCCGAAGAAAACACTACAAAAATGAATAACAGCGGCAAAACGAGCATCAAAGCAATAACATTCTTTCTCAATGCAATCCACCTCCGCTGAAACGGTAGAATCTGTCTCTAAGTCCGACAAGCAGGAAAGTTACCGAACCCGCAACGGACAGGATAGCAATCCCCGCAGTTATCACGTAAGTAAGGTATGCGTATGCTTCCGAAAGTCCTCTTAGCGAAAAATACATTTTCGTCAGCAACAGCGCTCCGCCCAAAGCGAAGGACAGGACGATGCCTATCACCAATACCGTGCTGACGGTATTGCCCGATTCTTTGATCTCGCCGTCGCTTTCTGAAGAGAAATGCGGATGATTGAAGTCCGCACGCGTCGCTACGCAGATCTGCGCGAATCCGAACATCATACCGACTACGAAAAGGAACGCCGCGTTGGCAACAGTGATATACGACGTTGCCGCGAGTAACGCAGCCGAGAAAAGCTGCGAGAAAGCCGTAACTATCATACAGAGCAATACTTTGGAAAAAATCACCTGTTTATAGTTGAGCGGCATGGCTTTAAGCGAATAGAAGAGCATTCCGTCGCGGCTGATATTCGTGGAACAGAACATATTGGCAAGCATACCGAAAAGCATCGTAAGGAATATCGCCAACTCAAGATTGCTGTCTACGGCAATCAGTTTTACGGCGAGCGATGAGCCTACAGACATACAGAAGTAAACCAAAAGCGGCATAACGACCGCTATCGCAAAATAAGAAAACATGTATCCGGGAGTTCTGAAGATCATCAGAAACTCTTTGCGCAGAAGCGCGTTGAATGGCAAACGCGATTTGGCAAGCGGTTTGACTTTCTTCACGAAATTGGGGCTTCCCGAGATCCTGGACTGCAAAGATCTGGTAAGTATCATGCGTATCATGAGCAGGGATACCGCCATACATGCCAAGAACCACCCTGCTATTACTAGCGAACTTACAAGCAACTCCCTGCCCAACAGAATATTGGAAATAAGGTTAGCAGGATACAGATACTTAGCGCATAATGCTATTCCCGTCATCACCTTTTCGTTGAAGAAATACTTCATATCGTCGCCGAGCAACAGTTCTTTGACAGCCTCGAGGACATATGCGTACAGGAACAACAGCAATGCCGTAAGCACCGTTATAACTATAAAGTTCAATAGAAATTTATCCTTAAGGAAAACCTTAAGCGCATGATACGGTAGAGCGAGTATCGAAGAGATCGCCACCGACATAAGCGGCAGTACGACGCATGCGAGCGCAGTAAGCGGATAATATGCCGTAGGCACCGCGTAATGCGCCGCAACGGTCAGATTGACCGGCAGCACCGTAAAGCATGCGACTACCAACTGCCCCAAATAAATAAGTATGATCTTGGACAGGTACAGCGTATTCGCCCCTATCGGGAGCGCCGCTATGACGCGCATGTCGTCGGCGGAAAATAAAGCTTGATTTATCTGAGATATTCCGCTCAGGATCATAGCGAGCAAGACCGCGCCGTAAACGAGAGTAAGCAATTCGTACAATCTTTCCTCGGCGTCGCTGACGTTATTCAGCTTGATACCGAGATACATATCCACGAACTTACCGAAAAATATCACGAATATCGCAATGAACGCGCCCGCCAGCAAAAGTCTCATCACGAAACCGACCGCATCGAAATTACCTTTGCGGAACGAGGAAGTATTTTCGCGGCGATTTTTCTTCAGCAGAGCGCCGAGCAGTCTGAAATCAATCCTGTCTCTCATTGCTCAAGAAATACTCCTCGAAATCGAAATCGGGTCTGTCGGCAAACTCGCTCATAACTATATCGTCGACCTGTTTGCCTTTGCGTATAAGGACTACTCTGTCGCATATCTTTGCAACGGTATTGAGCGCGTGAGAGGAGAAAAGTATCGCGTTGCCTATCGAAGCGTAATACTTCATATAATCCTGCACCGCGCGCATAGTCCTGGGATCCAGTCCCGTCATAGGCTCGTCCAGTATCCACAGTTTGGGAGAATGCACGAGAGAACCCATCATGCATATTTTCTGTCTCATGCCGTGCGAATAAGAGGAAATCAGATTCTGAATACTGTCGCCGAGACAAAATATTTTTTCAAGCTGATCCAGTCGTATCTGACGTATGGCTTGCGGTACTTTATAGACGTCAGCCATAAAATCGATATACTGAATACCCGTCATTTTGACGAAAACGGCATGGTCGTCCGTAACGAATCCCATATTGGACTTCGCCTTGACGGGTTCCTTGACTATATCGTGACCGCATATCGAGATAGCACCCTTATCGAAAGGAAGCATACCTTCGAGGCACTTGAGGGTAGTGGATTTCCCGGCGCCGTTATGTCCGAGGATGCCCACAATTTCTCCGGCGTACACCTTGAACGAAACGTCTTCGACCGCATAATCGGCGCGTTTTGAATACTTTTTGTACAGCCCGTCGACAGATACGATCTCTTCTCTTACGGGAGCCTCGTCGTTAACCATTGCGGATACCTCGCAGTTTTTCGTAAGTATATCGAGCTCAGTCAATATAGTATTTGCATATTATACTATATTATTTTGTTTTAGCCAAGTAATTTAAGCTATTGTCCATTGACCGTTGCTGTAAATATAGCTGTTTCCGACCAATATATCTTCAGACGACGTTGCGGAAATAAGTTTTCCGGTCAGTGTCGAATAAAAATACGCTTCGCCGCCTGTGGGAGAATTATCCTCTTTGATCGTTCCGCTAACCGCTACTGACGAGCCTACGACGACTTTACCGCCGCTTACGCCTTCGATACCGGCCGCAAGCGTGGCGCCAGGATCTGCGTTCAAAATTCCGGCTACCTTAATGACTGCGGGGGTTGTCTCATTGTAATCCATTACCGGGACCACCCTGTATGCGCCGGTGTAATTATACGGATATCCCCTTCCGAGTCCGCCATCCCGCCACGCGGTAAGTCCGCTGTCGAAAGTGGCGCAGCCTTCGCCGTAGCCGTATATCTTACCGCCGGACTCTATGTTGACGCTTGCGCCCTCGTTGATTACTATATCCGCGCCGGGAAGCAATTTCACGCTTATCCCGCTCGGTATAGTGGTCGTACCGGACGCTACGGTAACCTTAATGTTGCCGGGTATGGGAATGTCCTTGCCGGAGGTGGATAACGTCTGCGTAATTATTGTCAGCCTTATAGTAACGGAAAGATTGTGGAATGCCACATT
>CALVNM010000045.1 GCA_944349735.1 uncultured Clostridia bacterium
AACTCGTCGATAAAGGTCGACGGGTTGATGTATAAAGAGGATATCGAGGGAAGTATCGCTCACGCGAAGATGCTCGGAGCCTGCGGCATAATATCCGCAGATGACGCGGAAGCTATCGTTAAAGAGCTTAACGCCATACGCGACGAGATAACGACAGGCGTTCTTGTCATCGACCGGGAAGCCGAGGACATACATATGTTCGTCGAGGGCGAGCTTACGAAAAGGCTTCCCGAGGCGGGTAAACGCCTGCATACGGCGAGGAGCCGTAACGATCAGGTGGCGGTAGACGCAAGGCTTTACCTCAGGGCGAAAACGGACGAGCTCATCGCGGCGGTGAAAAAGCTCGTCGAAGCGCTTTACGAAGTCGCTGAGAAGAACACCGCTACCGTGATGCCCGGATACACTCATCTGCAAAGAGCGCAACCCGTTACTCTCGCGCATCATCTCGCGGCGTACTGCGCCATGTTCATGCGCGACGCGGCGCGGCTCAAGGACTGCCGCAAGCGTATGAACGTTTCGCCTTTGGGCTCGGGAGCGCTTGCGGGCACGACTTATCCCATCGACAGGAGAATGACGGCGGAGCTTTTGGGATTCGACGGTATTTCTTTCAACAGCATGGACGGCGTCAGCGACCGCGATTATCAGGTGGAGCTCGCTTCCGCCGCGGCGCTCATAATGACGCATTTGTCGCGCTTGTCGGAGGAGATAATTCTGTGGTGCTCGTGGGAATTCAGATTCGTGGAGCTCGACGACGCCTATTCCACCGGTTCGTCGATAATGCCGCAGAAGAAAAATCCCGACATAGCAGAACTCGTCCGCGGCAAAACGGGTAGAGTTTACGGCGATCTCATTACGTTGCTCACCATGCTCAAAGGCATTCCGCTAGCGTACAACAAGGACATGCAGGAGGATAAGGAGGCGATATTCGACGCGACTGAGACCGTAATAAGTTGTTTGAAACTGTTCGCGCCGATGATCTCTACGATGAAGGTCAACGCCGATAATATGGCAAGCGCCGCTCTGAAAGGGTATATTAACGCCACGGACCTCGCCGATTATCTCGTAAGGAAGGGACTGCCTTTCCGTTCGGCGTATAAAGTTTCGGGGACTCTCGTCGCCGAATGCGTGAAGCGCGGCATAGCGCTCAACGACCTTACTTTAGACGAGCTCAGGAAAGAGAGCGGACTTTTCGAGGAAGACGTTTACGAAGCTATATCCCTCGAAACCTGTCTCAACAAGCGTACTTCCGAAGGCGCGCCTTCGGAGGAGGCGGTGGCGAAGCAACTCTGTATCATAAAGGAGTTCCTCGATGAGCGTTAAGGTTTACATAGACGGCAGGGAGGGCACCACCGGGCTCAAGATATACGAGCGCCTCGGCGCGAGAGAGGATATCGAACTCCTTTACATACCCGACGAATACAGGAAAGACCCCGTCGCGCGTAAAGAATACATCAACGGAAGCGACATAACTTTTCTGTGTCTTCCGGACGCGGCGGCGAGGGAAGCCGTGGCGCTGGCAGGAGATGAAGTGCGCATAATAGACGCTTCGACTGCTCATCGCGTTTCGCCCGGTTGGGCATACGGATTTCCGGAATTGGGAGCCCGTTTCAGAGAAAACATTGCTTCGGGCAAAAGAATAGCCGTTCCCGGCTGTCACGCGAGCGGCTTTATCGCGCTCGTGTATCCGCTCGTAAAGCTCGGCTTTATGAGCCCCGATTTTTCGGTGTGCGCGACTTCGCTGACGGGCTATTCGGGAGGCGGCAAGAAGATGATAGCCGCTTACGAAGGAGAGCGCGGCGCGGAGTACGACGCGCCGAGAATGTACGGCATAGGTCAGACTCACAAGCATCTTCCCGAAATGCGCGCCGTATGCGGCCTTAATAAAGCTCCCGTATTCCTGCCTATAGTGAGCGACTATTATTCGGGCATGGAAGTGATACTGCCTCTCGATCTCACCTGCCTGAAGGGCGTGGCTTCCGCGGACGAACTTCGCGGGATATATAAAGATTTTTACGCGGGCGCGGGACTTGTCAAGGTCCAAGACGCGGGCGCGGAGGGCGCTTCGGGCGGGGGATTCGCGGCGGCGAATAAGCTCTCCGGCAGGGACGATATGGAGATCTACGTCGCTGGGAGCGACGAACGCGCCGTGGCATACGCGATATTCGACAATCTCGGCAAAGGTGCGTCCGGAGCCGCGGTACAAAATATGAACATAATGCTCGGATTAGACGAGAAAAAAGGATTGATAACGGAATGAATACTAACGGTAACGGTATCGAATTTATATCGGGCGGCGTTGTGTCCGCCAAAGGTTTCAGAGCGGCGGGTATACACGCGGGTATCCGCAAGAACAAGACGAAAAAGGATCTCGCGCTCATCATGGCGGACAAGCCCGTTTCTGCGGCGGCGGTCTACACCCGCAACCTCGTGAAAGGCGCTCCGCTCACGGTCACCGCGGAACATCTTAAAAACGGTCGCGCGCAGGCGATAATATGCAACAGCGGCAACGCCAATACATGTAACGCCGACGGCATAGAGATAGCGGAAGAGACCTGCAAATTACTCGCGGAAGCGGCGGGTATCTCGGCTAAGGACGTAATAGTGGCTTCCACGGGAGTGATAGGGCAACCCCTTTCGATAGAGCCTTTCAAGCGCGGCATACCACTTCTCGTCGAAGCGCTCGGCGCGGATTCAACGGGCGCCAACGAAGCCATAATGACCACCGACACGGTGATCAAGGAAGTCGCCGTGAAATTCACGCTCGGCGGCAAGGAATGTCATATCGGCGGTATCGCCAAAGGTTCGGGAATGATACATCCGAACATGGCGACGATGCTCGTATTCGTCACCGCCGACGCGGCGATATCTCCCGCGATCCTTGCCGAGATCGTGCGTAAGGACGTCGTCACCTCTTTCAATATGGTATCCGTAGACGGCGACACTTCCACCAACGACATGCTCGCGGTAATGGCTTCCGGAGAAGCGGGCAATGCCGAAATAGCAGAGTATAACGCGGACGCGGAGAAGTTCGCGGAAGCGTTCGGCGTCGTTACCCGCGCGCTTTGCCGTAAGATCGCAGCCGACGGAGAAGGCGCAACGAAGCTTATCGAATGCAAGGTTTCGGGAGCCTTAAACGACGAAACCGCGCGCGTAGTCGCCAAGAGCGTCATTACGAGTTCGCTTCTTAAAACGGCTATGTTCGGCGCGGACGCTAACTGGGGAAGGGTGCTTTGCGCCATAGGTTACGCAGGTACCGCTACCGACGTAACGAAGGTCGGAGTGACTTTTGTTTCGGACGCAGGAGCCGTAGAGGTATGCAGAGACGGCCACGGCGTCGATTTCAGCGAAGAGCTTGCCAAGAAAGTGCTGTCGACGAAAGAGATCGTTATCGACATAACTCTCGGAGACGGAGCGGGCGAAGCTGTCGCGTGGGGTTGCGACCTCACTTACGAATATGTGAAAATAAACGGAGATTACCGCACCTGAGGGGCGGAATATCGGAGGGAATATGAAACTTACAAACGAAGGCAAAGCGGAGATACTCGTACAGGCTTTACCCTACATCCAGAAGTATTCCGGTGAAATAGTCGTCGTCAAGTACGGCGGCAACGCGATGATCGACGACGGTCTCAAGAAGACCGTTATGCGCGATCTCGTACTGCTTGCTCAGATCGGCGTGAAAGTGGTGCTCGTGCATGGCGGAGGACCCGAGATAACGGATACTCTCAAGAAGATGAATATCGAGTCGAGATTCGTCGACGGGCTGCGCGTGACCGACAGAGAGCAGATAGACGTCGTGCAGATGGTGCTTGCAGGCAAAGTTAATAAAGATCTCGTGGCGCTCATCGAGAGCGCGGGCGGTAAGGCGATAGGACTTTGCGGCATAGACGGCGGAATGATAGAGGCTCGTCCCGTAAACGCCGCTCTCGGATACGTAGGCGAAGTCGTATCGGTGGATCCCAAGCCCGTGATAGACGCTTTGCAGGCGGGATACATACCCGTCATATCCTCGCTCGGCTACGACAAGGAAGGCAACGTATACAATATTAATGCCGACACCGCGGCTTCTCGCATAGCGGGAGAACTCAAGGCGGCGTCTTTCATAAACATGACCGACATCAAAGGCATCCTCTCGGATCCCGCCGACGAAAATTCGCTCATACGCGAAGTCAATGCTTCGGAAGCGCTCGAACTCATACGCGAAGGCGTCATTTCCGGCGGCATGATACCCAAGGTCAAGTGCTGTATCGAAGCCATCCGTCGCGGAGTGAAGAAAGTATTTATAATTGACGGCAGAGTGCCGCACGCTATCCTCATAGAAGTGCTTTCCGACGAAGGTATCGGCACGATGTTCTATTGAGAGTAAAGGAGGATATATGAAACATTTACTTAAACTCGCCGATCTTACTTCCAAGGAGATAATCGATCTTCTCAATATGGCTGACCAGCTTAAGTTCGAGAAGAAGAATAATATAGATCATCCCCATCTCAAGGGAAAAACACTCGGGATGATATTCACCAAAGCGTCCACACGCACCCGCGTTTCTTTCGAGGTAGGTATGTATCAGCTCGGCGGCAACGCGCTTTTCCTGAGCGGAAACGACATGCAGATCGGAAGGGGAGAGCCCGCCGAAGATACCGCGCGCGTTCTGTCTAAGTTCCTCGACGGCATTATGATCCGCACATACGCTCAGAGCGAGGTGGAGAAGCTTGCGGCATTCGGTACGATACCCGTCATTAACGGGCTTACGGATTATTGTCATCCCTGTCAGGTCCTTGCCGATCTCATGACTATAAGGGAATTCAAAGGCAGCTTCAAGGGGAAGAAACTTTGCTTCGTAGGCGACGGCAACAATATGGCAAACTCCCTTATAGTAGGCTGTATCAAAGTCGGTATGAGTATAGCGATAGCTTGTCCTAAAGGCTATGAACCGGATGCCGAACTCGTTAAATGGGGATACGAATCCGGTAAATTATTGATAACCGACGACGTTCGCAAAGCCGCCGAAGGCGCGGACGTAATGTACACCGACGTATGGGCGAGCATGGGACAGGAAGCGGAAGCCAAAGCGCGCCGCACGGCATTCAAAGGCTTCTGTATAAATTCGGAACTGATGAAGGCGGCGAACCCCGGCGCCATTGTATTGCATTGTCTGCCCGCTCATCGCGGTGAGGAGATCACGGCGGAAGTCTTGGAAGCGCACGCCAAAGAGATATTCGAGGAAGCGGAGAACCGTCTCCATGCCCAGAAAGCGGTCATGGTCACTCTTATGAAATAAAATCGGTTTGAGGAAGACTTATGAAAAGGTATATCGTACTTGAGAACGGTAAGGTATTCGAAGGCGAGGCATTCGGTGCCGACGGGTCGGCTACGGGCGAACTGGTATTTTCCACGGGAGTGGTCGGTTTCACCGAGACGCTCAGCGATCCCAGTTATTACGGGCAGATAGTGGTACAGACTTTTCCCGCGGTAGGTAACTACGGGATAATGTACGAGGACATGGAAAGCGACAGGGTATGGCCCGAGGCATACGTCGTACGCGAGTATTGCAAAGCTCCTTCCAATTTCCGTATGGACACGGACGTGGACAGCTTCCTTAAAAAATACGGTACGGTAGGCGTATGCGGCGTGGACACGCGCGCGCTTACGAGAATTATCCGCGAATCCGGCGTAATGAACGCGGTCGTGACGGACAATCCACGGAGCGTCGATTTCAAGAAACTTTCCGAATACCGCATCGTGAACGCGGTGAAGGCGGTCACTGAAAGCAAGAAGGAAGTCTACCGCCCCGAAGGCAAGTCGGTATGTACCGTGGCGTTGTACGATTACGGCGCGAAGCGCAATATTATCAGAGCGCTACTGAAGCGCGGATGCACCGTGGTAAGCTATCCCGCATACACTCCCGCCGAAGAGGTGCTTGCTTCCGATCCCGACGGCATAATGCTTTCCAACGGGCCGGGCGATCCTGCCGAGAACAAGGAAGCGATAGCGATAATAGCCGAACTCCTCGGGAAGAAACCTCTTTTCGGTATCTGTCTCGGGCATCAGCTCACCGCGCTTGCGACCGGCGGGAAAACGGTCAAACTCAAATACGGACATCGCGGAGGCAACCAGCCCGTCAAAGATCTCGCAAGCGGAAGGACGGTGATAACTTCGCAGAATCACGGATACGCCGTAGACGGCGCGTCTCTCAAGAAAGGCAGAGTAAGCCACATCAACGTGAACGACGGTACCTGCGAAGGCGTCGCCTATCCCGGGTTAAACGCGATGACGGTGCAGTTCCACCCCGAAGCGTGCGCGGGTCCTAAGGACATGGAAGGCTTATTCGAGCAATTCATACGCAGTATGACGGAGGATAAATGATATGCCGCTTGACAGAAGCATAAAGAAGGTACTTGTAATAGGAAGCGGTCCGATAGTGATAGGGCAGGCAGCGGAATTCGATTACGCGGGCACTCAGGCTTGCCGTGTTCTGAAGTCGGCGGGCATAGAAGTGGTTCTCGTCAACTCCAATCCCGCGACGATAATGACCGACAAGGCGCTTGCCGACGCGATATATCTCGAACCGCTTACTTTGGAGACCGTCAAACGTATAATAATCAAGGAAAAGCCGGACAGCATCCTCGGTACGTTGGGCGGTCAGACGGGGCTTACGCTCTCGATGCAGCTCGAGAAAGAGGGCTTCTTGAAGGCGCACAACTGCCGCCTGATAGGTACCAACGCCGAAGCGATATGCAAGGCGGAAGACCGTGAGCTTTTCAAGGAGACCATGCAGAGCATAGGCCAGCCCTGTATCCCATCCGACATAGCCAACAGACTCGACGAAGCGCTCGAAATAGCGAAGAGGATAGGTTATCCCGTCATAATCCGTCCCGCGTTCACTTTGGGCGGTAACGGAGGCGGAGTCGCTTACTGCGAGGAAGAGTTGCGCACGGTAGCGGCTACGGGACTCGAGGTTTCTCCTATACATCAGGTATTGGTCGAAAGATATATTTACGGCTGGAAGGAGATAGAGTTCGAGACGATGCGCGACGGTATCGGCAACGTGATAGCCGTATGCAGCATGGAGAACGTGGACCCCGTCGGAGTACATACAGGAGACAGCATAGTCGTGGCTCCCGCGCTCACTCTTTCCGACAGAGAATACGAGATGCTGCGTTCGGCGTCTCTCGATATAGTGGCGGCGCTGGGCATCGTGGGCGGCTGTAACTGTCAGTACGCGCTCAATCCCGACTCGATGGAGTACGCCGTTATCGAAGTGAATCCCCGCGTGTCGCGTTCGTCAGCGCTCGCGAGCAAGGCTACCGGCTATCCCATAGCGAAGGTTTCCACGAAAATAGCGCTCGGCTACACGTTGGACGAGATACCCAACGAGGTGACGGGCAAGACCTGCGCCTGCTTCGAACCGGCGATAGACTATATCGTGTGCAAGTTCCCGAAGTGGCCTTTCGACAAATTCGTATACGCTTCCCGTACTCTCGGCACGCAGATGAAAGCGACGGGCGAAGTAATGAGTATAGGGACGAATTTCGAGTCCGCGGTCATGAAAGCCGTGCGCGGCGCGGAAATAGGACTCGACACACTTAACGCCAAGGGCTACGACGGCAAGGACGTCGAAGCTATGCTGTCGGACATGGACGACAGGAGACTGTTCACTGTGTTCCGCGCTATCAAGGAAGGTATATCCCTCGACAGGATATTCGAGATCACGAAGATCGACCGCTTCTTCCTCAATAAACTCAAGAACCTCTCGGATTACGAGAAAGAGATAGAGGGCAGAGTTATAGACGAAGACACTTATCTCAGAGGTAAAAAGTACGGCTATACCGACAAAGCTATCGAGAGAATAAGCGGACATAAGGTACCCGTTCACCGCGATCCGGTCTACAAAATGGTGGATACGTGTGCCGCGGAGTTTGACGCGGAAACGCCGTATTTCTATGCCACCTACGACGAAGAGAACGAAGCTCTGGAGCATGTGGACAAGAAGAAAAAGACCATTCTCGTTCTCGGATCGGGTCCGATCAGGATCGGACAGGGAATAGAATTCGATTACTCGAGCGTGCATTGCGTGTGGTCGATAAAGAAACTCGGATACGACGTTGCGATAGTCAACAACAACCCCGAGACTGTATCCACCGACTTCGACGTAGCGGACAGACTTTACTTCGAACCGCTCACTCCCGAGGATATAGACGGCATACTCGCCGTGGAGAAGCCCGAGGGCGTGGTAGTCGCTTTCGGCGGGCAGACGGCGATCAAGCTCACCAAGCATCTCGACGGTATCGGAGTTAAGGTCATGGGTACTTCGGCGGACAGCATAGACGCCGCGGAGGACAGAGAGCGCTTCGACGCTCTGCTCGAAAAAGTGAATTTCCGCAGACCCAAGGGCTTTGCCGTGACGAGTATACAGGACGCGGTAGCGGTAGCCAACGAATTGGGCTATCCCGTTCTGGTACGTCCTTCTTACGTCATAGGCGGACAGAATATGACCATAGCCTATAACGATTTCGACGTCGAAGAATATATGAATATAATCCTTGCTCAGCACATCGACAATCCCGTGCTGATCGACAAATATCTCATGGGTACGGAACTCGAGGTGGACGTCATAAGCGACGGTAAGGACGTACTGCTCCCCGGCATTATGCAGCACGTAGAGCGCGCGGGGATACACAGCGGCGATTCTATAGCGGTTTATCCTCCTTACAATATCGGAGACGTGATGCGCGAGAAGATAGTGGATTGCTCTACGCGGCTCGCCATATTGCTCGGAACGCGCGGACTCGTCAATATCCAGTACGTCATTTACGAGAATGAACTTTACGTAATCGAGGTCAATCCGCGCGCTTCGCGTACGATCCCTTATATAAGCAAAGTCACCGGTATCCCCATGGTGGACATCGCCACGCGCATAATGCTCGGCGAAAATCTCGCCGACATGGGTTACGGTACGGGACTTGCCAAGACCATTCCCTACGTTACGGCTAAGGTGCCGGTATTCTCCTTCGAGAAGCTCAGCAACGTCAATTCCATACTCGGACCGGAGATGAAATCTACCGGAGAAGTTCTCGGGATAGGCAAGACCTTACAGGAAGCGTTGTTCAAGGGACTCGTTTCCGCAGGATTCAAACTCAACGGCGACAAAGAGGAGCGCGGCGTATATATTTCGGTGCGCGACGTGGATAAATACGACGCCGTCAAGCTTGCCAAGAAATTCATGGATCTCGGCATTACGATATACGCCACGAAGGGGACTGCCGAAGCCATTAAAGGACTCGGTAACGATTTCGTATCCGTGAAAGGCGACGACATATACGAATATCTCGAAGCCGGCAAGATCGATTATATCGTCAACACATGCCCCAATACGCGCAGTTATATCGACGCGCATATCAAACTCCGTACGCGCGCTTTGCAGCTCGGGATAGCGTGCATGACCAGTATCGACACTGCCAACGCGCTCGCGGATATACTCGCTTCGCGCTTTACCGAAAGGAATACCGAGCTTGTGAATCTCAATAAGATGCGTTCCGAGAAGCTCAAGATAGAATTTTCCAAGATGCAGTCGCTCGGTAACGACGGCGTATATCTCGACAATTTCGACGGCGGTATAGTTTGTCCCGAGAGTATGGCGATACTTTTCTCCGACCGTAACTTCGGTATAGGCAGCAACGGACTTGCGGTAATCGGGAAGTCCGACGTCGCCGACGCGAAAATGGAGATATACAACAAAGACGGCAGCGACGGACGCATCTCGGGAACTTCCCTCATCTGCACCGGTAAATTCCTCTACGATAACGGTATTGTGCCGAAAACCACCCTCGACATAGAGACTCTGAGCGGGGTACGCAGACTTACGCTCTTCCTTTCCGACGGTAAGGTGTCCGGTACCAGTGTCGATATGGGAAGACCCGTTCTCGATCCGAAAGAGATCCCGTGCTCGCTCGACGGAGACACGGTCATAGACCGTCCCGTCAGACTGCGCGGCAAGGAATACCGCGTTACGGCTCTCTCGATGGGCAATCCGCACATGGTCACTTTCGTCGACAGAGTGGACGACGTCGATATAGCCAAGATAGGAACGGCATTCGAGTACGCTCCGTTCTTCAACGACCGCGTCAATGCCGAATTCGTACGCGTCGTAAACTCCAATACGTTGAAAATGCGCGTATGGGAGCGCGCCAACGGCGAAGTGCTCGCGTCCGGAACGGGAGCATGCGCCGCCGTGGTGGCTGCCGTACTTAACGGATACTGCGATCGCGGTACTGACGTTACGGTCAAGACGAGAGGCGGCGACGTCGTGGTCAATTACGACGGCGAAAAAGTCGTGATGACTTCGAGCGCGCACCTTGTATTCGAAGGGGTCATAAGGTTATAATAGCTTTATGAGAGTTAAAGAAGGCATGCCTATAACGGCGCTCGCGCTGATCGTAATAGGAGTAATGTGCTTCATATTCCGTACGGGTATGCTGAGCGTACTGATAACGGTAATAGGAGCGGTGCTGATCGCCACGGGATTATACGATATATTTGTGCGAAAAAACACCTTTCTCGGTATCGCGGAAGCGGTAGCCGGCGCGATAGCCGTGATTTTCGGTTGGACGCTCGTGGGAGCCGCTCTCGTGATAATCGGAATAGTTTTCGTATTGTACGGCATTTATCTTATATTCGCGGCTATAAATTCCGGCGTCATGAAGTCCGGGTCCGCTGCTGCTAAGATAGTCGTCGTGTCGAAACCGGTAGTCATGGTCGCGCTCGGCATACTTCTCGTTACTTCGTATAAAGCCATGGCGGACGCAATGATGATAGCCGTAGGGGTGCTTGCGGTAACGGGAGGGGTACTGTCTCTGATAAAATAGTGGGATCGATACTTTAAGCTGTCGTTCCGGGTTGCCAATCCGTTCGGGAAGTGTTATTATGGTTACGGAGGTAGACTATGATAACACTTCTTATTATATGCCTTATAAGAGCCATGATGTTCAAGCCGAAGGCGAAAGACGACGCCGCGCCCGAAGCGGTCGCATTCGACCGTGAGAAAGCCGTCAACGATCTCAGAGAACTCGTCCGCATCAAGACCGTGAGTTACAACGATACAAAGGACGAGGACGCAGAAGAATTCGAGAAGCTCCGCGGTAAACTTAAAGAACTTTTCCCTAACGTGCATACAGCTGCCGATCTCGAGCGCATACCTCCCAAAGGGCTGCTGTACAGATGGAAGGGAAGATCTTCGGATAAACCCACAGTGCTTATGGCGCACTACGACGTCGTTCCCGCGGACGAATCGCAGTGGTCGCGTCCCGCTTTCGAAGGGATAATTGAAGGCGACGTGCTCTGGGGCAGAGGCACTCTCGATACGAAGGGCACTCTTAACGGTATCCTTCAGGCGGCGGAGAAGCTTATCGGAGAAGGGTTCGTTCCGGAGAACGACGTTTATTTCGCGTTTGCCGGGGACGAAGAGACCGCAGGCGAAAGCGCGCCCAATATCGTGTCCGAACTCGAGAGGCGAGGGATCGTTCCCGCGCTCGTAGTGGACGAAGGCGGCGCGGTAGTGGAGAACGTTTTCCCGAGAGTGAAGAAGCGTTGCGCCGTAATAGGTATAGCGGAAAAGGGCATCACCAATATCAGATATACCGTGTTGAGTAACGGCGGTCACGCCTCGACTCCGCCGAGACATACTCCCGTAGGCATACTTTCTGCGGCGTGCAATAAGGTGGAAAACAATCCTTTTCCCGCGAAACTTTCCGCTCCCGTTCTCAAGATGTTCGACGCGCTCGGAAGGCACAGCACCTTCGTTTACAGGCTGATATTCGCCAATCTGTGGCTGTTCAAGCCGTTACTTGCGGCTAAGATC
>CALVNM010000046.1 GCA_944349735.1 uncultured Clostridia bacterium
CACAGTCGCACAGCGTGAAAACGGCGCCGTCACTAACGTCGACAACGTAGCTTTCTCCCGCCCCCTCGATCAGGAAGCCGTTAAGACACAGCGTGACTTCGCCGTTCACCTCGACGGGGCCCGTCAGTTTCACGTTCTCCGTTAAATAATATTTCCCCGCTCCGAGCGTGTGATCCGCGCTTTCCGTAAACGCCGTCCAACTGCCGTCCGCATGATCGTGCGGATCTGATGCGAATGCGGTGCCGATGTCCTTAGGCGGTGCCGAATGCGCCGCCAGGCATACCGAGACAAGAACGGCAAAAGCCACGAGAAAATACAATAACCTCAAAGATTTACCTTTTGTCATACGCTCAGTCCTCCTTCGGATATTTAATTGGTTACATACAGCATATGCGCCTTATAATGCGAGCGCTACACGTGCAGGGTAGCGCTCGTTATCGCTTTTATTCTATTCGTCACGCTTCGCGACGCCGTACTTTTCCGCCAACAGCGGCAACACGTCGTCTATCAGTTTTAACTGAGGTTTCAGGTAATCTTCGTCCTCGAAAAGCGCGTAATGTACGCTCGCGCGCACGAAGATGTAAATCAAAGGCTGTATTATTTTCCACGGGATACCTATGGCGGGCTCGAGTGATTTGGCGTACTCCGTATAACGCTCGGTCACGCCTTGGAAAAACTTTTTGCCGTATTCGCGGTATTTGGGCGAGGTGTAGACCTGATACATGAAGCGGTATTTCTCGCCGTGCTTTTCCGCAGTCCAATAAGGTATTTCTTGCAGAAAACGCCGTATATCCTTAAAATCCGTGGGTGCGTTGGCCATAAAGTCGTCTTCCACTTTCGCCATGCAATATGCGGTAGCGTCGATGATTATCTCGTCTTTCGTCCTGAAATAATGAAAAATGTTCCCGGAACTCATACCGCACGCGTCGGCAAGTTTCTGCGTGGAAGTTCCTTCGATCCCGTTCTTGCAAAAACACTCGAAGCATTTGACCAGTAATTCACCCCTCTTGTTGGGATCGGCTTTTCTCATACGCGCACCTTAAATCTTCATAATATATTTATTATATATTTTCTTTCGTTTAAGGTCAACAGCTAAATAAAATACTATATGCGTACGACGCTTCCCGCGCGTGAAATCTGCCGCATACGGGAAGCGAATACCGGGATAAAAATAAATTTTAATTTGATTCGCTGTAATCGTCGTCCGTAGGAACTCTGCGGCTGCACTTTATGACGTGTATGTCCGTGCCGTCTTTAAGCCCCCGCTCGCGCACGGATTCGATAAACCGGAGCGTCCGGCCCGCGCATCCTCGATCCGCAGCGCTTTCGTCCCCGTCCCATAACGCTATTACTTTACTGCAACCGGCAGCCATGTATCTGTCGGAATCCGCCCAGAAATCGGACTCGTTTACGAAACTTTTAAGGACTACCGTTCTGGCAAGAAGGTGTCTTAATGCCAATTCCTCGGCTTTATCGAAAGTTACGTGATTTCTCAGGGCGTTACTCTTCATGGATTCTATATGCTTTGCGTAACCGACGGGCAGCGTGGCTTTCATCGTGATACCCAGCTCCGCGGCGCATTCGGCTATCAGCATATCCGCGCCGTACGCGAATCCCGACCTGACGACGACGCGATAATCGCGTTGATACCGCTTCAGTACACCTTTTATCCGCTCTTTGTATCTCTCTGTGTCGCCCGTGATCGTCCTGTGTCCGATACCGACTATCTCAAGGTCGGGCTTTCTCCCGTGACGGTATCTGTATATACGTATGCAATGCCCTTGCTCATATAGGAAAGGTATCATGTTACGTATCATCAATTCGTCTTTCTTGCGTTCCCTGAGCGACAGCTCGTCGTACGGAATGAGATCCCGGTGTTCCTTAAGCTCGTTGCGCAAAACGCGGTTTTCCTCTTGCGTAACGGGATCGATATACGACGTGCCGTAATGCCAGCCTGCCTCGAGTTTTTCGTTGACCCACCTCAGATGCTCTTCCCTCGCAAGGAAACCGAGATCATCTTTCTTTTCCGATATTTCCTCTTCTTCGGTACCCGAAGTAAACTCTTTGAGAGCCGGATAGTCGAGTTCTCGGTCGCTATAAAAACAATTTATCAGCTCTAGTTTATAGGCGTAAGACTTAGCTTGCTCTATATTGGAAAGTTTGAATTCGAGCGAAAGTTCGTCGAAGGACGCTCCGCCGCATTCTTCCTGATAGCAGCGGTGAACGGCTTTGGCGAAATCGCACAGATTGACAAAATTGTCTGCCGAGGTATATTTATGCAGAAGCTTGTCGTTTTTCTTTTCGGCGACCGCCGAACGTACCGCGACATGGGTATCGATATAACGCGCGATCTCCGAAGCGAATTCCGAAGGAGCGTCCCCCGCAGGTCTCAGTTTCTTGACGTTGCGGTTCTCCTTAGGTTCTGCCTTCCCGGGAATATCAATCAGGTAAGAATCGAATATATAGGTCACCGTGAGCGCGTCCGGCTTCGCCGACAGCCCGATGTCCCACGGCAACGGATCTTTTTTGCTCGTGTATCCGAAAGCCTGTCTGTCCCAATTCTGAAGATCGTCGCAAAGCATCAACAGGTATGCGTAAGGATGATTTTGCGTCGACACTTTGACAGCGTCGGGCATGTCGTATTTATTGAAGCTGTTGTGCATTAATATTGCGGAAAGCGCGTCGAGCATACCGGAAGAGATCTCGGCGTTTTGTCCGCAGATCTCTTTAAGCAGTACGACGGCACCGAAATATCCGTGGTCCATAAAGCGCGCCGTACTCACTTTCCCGGCAAGTATATCCCTGACTGCACGACGGTCGTAACCCATACGCCTGCAAACGCCGTAAGCGAGCAGATCGTTGACGTCCTCGAAAACGCTGTCCTCTTCGCCTGCGACGCGCAAGCCTTCTCCGAGCGACAGTAACTTGTCGGTATTGACGTAGGCAACATGCGGATTGTCGCGTACGTTCTCCCCCCAGAGATCGGAAGTATACCGTTTGATCTGCTCGTGTGCAAGCTGAAACGGATAGCCTATATCGTGGAAAAGAGCTGTCATCCCCCATAAATGGAGAAACTCCGCGGCGTTCCCGCAAGCCTTGCGGACATCCTCGTATGCCGCATAGACCGCCAATCCGAGAGCGAATACGTAGACGGAATGGGAATAATGATCGCGGTGCTTATTGAGCAGACCGCCGGAATGGTATTCGTGATCGGCAAGCAGTTCCAGCAACTTCTTCGTCCCGTCATATCCCGTGCCGAGAACGCGATATATCTCGCAAAAGCAGAAATACACCGAAAAAGCGTCGTCCTTTTTCCCACTTTTACAGAATTTATTCAAGACCCGTACGAGACAATCTTTATCTCTGTCACCGAAATCGTAAAACTTCTCGAAAAACTTCCCGCATTCTTCAGCCAAAGTCCCCATAAATACCTCTCGATCGCGCTATTATTAAATATACCTGTATTGTAGCCTTAAGACGAAAAATTGTCAATCCGCAAATAATCGGGGTTTTACGCATAAAAAAAACGCCCCTACGAAAAGGGGCGTTCCGTCGTTTAAGAAATGACTTCAGCTCCAAAGATCGTCGGAACCGAAAATACGCAGTTCTCCGAGACTGAGTTCGGTCAAGCCCGAGGCGGTATTGACGACGGCTTTAGAAGTCTGTTCGTAAGTGACCTTGAACTCCTGTCCGCTGAAATGGACCGCTTCGCGGGTATAAACCGTAAGATTTGCGTTGGCTGTATAGACGTTGATCTTCGCGCCGGTTGCGCCTCCTATGATCTCGCCTCCGAAACTTCCTCTCAGATTGAGAGTACCGGAAAGAACGAATTTACCTCCTTCGATCTCGTTGTTGGGCTTCACGGGGTAGCACAGCTGCTTATTGTTGGCGAGATTGCCTATGCCTTCGATGTTTTCGGCAAAAGTCTCCTCGTAGACCGTGATGGTTCCCATATAGGCTTTGCCGTCGAGAGTCGCAGCGGCAAGCGTAAGGGTGGCGTCGCTCGCTACGTTGAGCTCGGCTCCCGGCATGATCTTATACTTATTATAAATCGTATAATCTCCGTCATGAAGCGTCACGCTGCCGTAAGTATAAGGAATCGCAAGGAACATCCCTTCCGTGCTGATAGAGGTAATGCCGAGATCCAAAGACATCGCGCCGTCCGTGCCGCCGCCGTAAACGTCTATAGTGGTACGGAACTCTTTTTTTGGTTCGTAAGAAGCGGTTTCCTCCAAATATCTCGGATTGTCTATCTCGGTCGTTTTCTTGACGACGTAGCCGCCTTCGTTAAGACGTATGATACCGGACTCGCCTATCGCCTCCACCGTTGCCACGTTGAAGCCGCCCATCGCGAAAAGCATCGCGTACGCTTTTTCGGACGCGCCGTAGTGGATGATATATTCTGTCTGAATATTGGGCATCTCATAAATATTGAAAGGAGTTACGCCCTCGTAATATACGTTGCTGGAGTTGGTGCCTCCCCTGTAATCCTTGACTATGAAGGGGAGTTTGGATACCGCTCCGCTCTGCAGCGTAACGGTACCTCCGCCGACTATATAGCCGTTGACGTCGATCAGTCCGCCCTGCTCCACTATCATCTCGCCGTCCGCACGAAGTACCGCATGAGCCGCCGAAGTCTGTCCCTGATAAGGTTTGTTTGTCTCGGGATAACCAACTATACCGCCTACGGACACGGCTCCGCGTACTCTGAGAGTAGCGCCTTCGTTAAGTATGAGTATGACGGTGCCGTCTTCTGCGCTCGCATAGTACATGGAGGGCGAGTCCTCGAGTACGGCGAGTTTCCTGTCGTACTGTCCGTCGGCATATGGAAGGCGAAGAGTCACGCCTGCGGGAATGACGTAATCCCCGGCTTTAAGCACTTCGGGTTCTGCCGTCCAGAGAATATCGAGATTGCCGCTTGCGTCGGAAGGGAGCGCTTTGAGCGCGTCGGCAAGCGAAAGATACATTTCGTCTCCGAAAGCGACTCTGTACTCGTTGAATTCGGTGACCGCCCATATCTCCTGAGGACCGCTGACGAGCAGGATATTTGCATTGCCGCCCTCGGTAGTAGACCAGCCCGTCACGGTGAATTCGCCGTATTTGCCGTCCAAGGTACCGACGTAAGATTTACGGAGAACTTCGGAATCGGCAAGGATCTCGCCGTGCTTAAGCTCTACCACTTCGGTCTCTTCGCCGTAATGCACGGTAACCTCGTAGACGTTAGGCTCGAGTTTGATAAACCATGTCAGCGCGGAAGTTATGCCGGTCACTTCGAACGTGAATACCGTATAATCGCCGTCCTCGGAGGAGCCGGTGAAATCGTAAGTATAATATCCGTCGCTCATAAGATCCGCATATTCTATATAGAGTACGGGATGATTGCCGAACGGAAGTCTCACGGTGAAAGCGATAGTGCCCTCGGGAGTCACGTAATAAGGCTTGCCGTCGGGGAACGTGATACCGTTGTTGCCGTCGGAAGAAGCGCATTTATCCGTGTTATTGACGGCAGCCGCGCTCGCAAGCGCCACGCCGTGTATTTCGAAAGGCTTAGAGGTATCGACGGGGGTATTGAAAGTATATGCGCCGTTGACGAACACGCAGTATCCGTCCACTACTTTAAGGTCGGCGCTTTTATATGCGGTCGACACGCCGTTCTTGAGATAGTAATAGGTAATCTTAGCGTCTTCCTCGATGAAGAAAGACGAGCTGTTGGAAACGAATTTCAACTCGGAATCGTAAGTCACCTTGGCTATGACAATTTCGCCCGCTTCGCCCTCGACCGGGACACCGTCGATATAAACGGTATAGTTTTCGTCAATTTTGAACGCGAAATCCGCAGACTTACGCTCAACGTTAAGATCCACGAGCACGTCTCCGCGTATATCTGTAATCGTTATATAGATAGATACGAACGAATCGTATTCGCCTATAGCGGGGATATGATAGCTGTACTCGGGAATATAATCGCCGAGGAACGTGAAAGGTTCGACGCCGTCTTTACCGACATACGTACCGTCGGATTGCTTGGTAAGTCTCGCGAGTATATCCGTCTTCTTGAGATTGACGAAGAAACGGAATTCCCATGTGGCGCCCTCTTCCACGGTCACGGAACCGTTGGGCGGGTTGCCGTACATATTATATACATTGTATTCGTCGTCGTTGAATTTTACGGGAACGTAGGACCAGGTATAAGTATTGCCTACCCCGCATTCGTAATCGTCGCTGTGTTCCGCCGCCACGAACTTATAGCAGCCGGTAACTTCCGCGCCGTTGACCGTATAAGTACCGGCGACGAGCTGCTCGTCAGTAGCCGTATTGGTCAGAACGGGCATCGCCTTATCGTCGGGCATACTGAATTTAATATATACCACGTCGCCTTCGTAGAACTTGATTCTGCCGTAAGAATTGTTGCTGGAGTTATATACGAAAGGCTCGTAATAATTACCCTTATTGGCGGGGCTTTGGGAATAACTCAATACGTGAGGCACCCAATCCGAGGATTCCCCTTCAATGAAATACGCAAAATCGTATGCGCCCACGGGTGCGGTGAATCCTATATATGTCTGCAACTTGCCGGAAGTATCCGTTCCGTAGAAATAATACACCGCATAATAGGTGTTATCCTCTCCTTTGACGGGATAGAGATAATTGTTTATCCTATCCTTCGCGTACGCGAGTGCTTCGTTCTTGGACATTATATAAGAATCGAGCTTGTCCGCCGTTATCGAAAAGAAAGTATTCCAGTTAGAATCGTATTCGCCCACAACGCGGTACAGCTGATCGGTACCTTCGAGCAGATAGCTGCTCCAGCTGCTGAGATCCAGAATATCGGACGAGATCCCTATCGGACCGTAGCTAATTTTCCAATCGACGGTCACGGACTCGTTAAGATACACGAAAGTGACGGGAACGACATCCTCTATGCCGGCAACGGAAACGGTGCCGTTCTGCTTAAGGGTTATTTCGTAAACGTGATAATCTTTACCCTCCACGCTCTCCGTACCTACGGGAAGTATATTTTCGCCGGCATAGGTCACTACGGGAGCCGAGTCGGAATACCACTCGTTGCCGACGGCGTAAAGCTTGAGAATGCTGCCGTAGGTGTTGGCTTCGGGCATCTCCGTTCTGAATTGAACGTTTGAGGAAGAGAAACCTATGTCGTATTCCACGAAATATGCGCCGTCCACGGTGACTGCGGCATCTGCCGCGAAAGGTATCTCGTACACGCCGTCCGCTGCCGCCACTTCTTCGCCGTTCAGAAGAACTTTAATCGCGTTGACGTTGACGCCTGCGAATTTGCGTATTTTAACGGTATAGGTCTCGTCGTACTCGCGCGTTACCGAGGTAACGACTTCGTCGGAGGGCGAAAGGAATTCCACGAATTCTCCGCCGTCGAACGTGAGCGTGTAAAGGCGGGCTTCGTTAACGTAGACAGCGGAATACTCGACGTTTTCGGTCACCGCCGAGATCTCTGACGACCATCCGGTAAATCTCGCTACGGTGCGTTCGTCCACTATCTTGTCTTCCATTGCGGGAGGCGTGGGCATGTCTCCGTAATACAAGGTCTCCGTCTTGATCGTAACGTCGCCGTCAGTGAAAGTGACGGTATATTCTATATCCGTCCATTGCGCTACGGCTTCGGTAGCAGCGGTGACGGTGACGGATTCTCCCGCTTCGTATACCTTACCGTCGTAAAGCCAACCCGCGAAATCCTTACCCGCATGTTGTGCCGAGCACTCCGGGAACAGTATTTGAGTGCCCTTATCAGCGGTTTCGGAATCCAAAATATTCTTGCCGTCTTTAAATTCGATTGTCACTGAAATCGGCTTCCACTGCGCGACGAAAGTTGCGTCGGCGTCTATCTCGACCGATTCTCCTTCGGCATAAATCTTACCGTCGTAGAGCCAGCCGGCAAAAGTATCGTTTTCTTTTACCGCGCTGCATTCGGGCAGAACCAGCGTACTGCCGCCGTCTACCGTCTTGCGCGACAATATGTCGTCGCCATCCTTAAACGTTACTTCAAAACGGTTGATTATCTTCTCCCATTGCGCGACGAACGTAATGGCGCCGTTAACGGTGACTTTATCTCCCGCCTGAAGCAACTCGGTCGCGCCGTCCTGCTTCCATCCGAGGAAGCTGTAGCCGTCGCGCGTGATCTCGGGCAGAGTGTAAGTATCCCCCGCCTTGACTTCTACCACTTCGTACAATCCGTAGCCGTTCTTTACGGTAACGGAATAAGTAGACGTCCCCGTACAAGCCGTCAATACCGCAAGCAAGACGACCAGTGCAAGGACCACTGTTAATCCTTTTTTCATTTTTACCTCCCTAAGGTCACATCTAATATAAATAAATGTTTACTTTATGTCAATCGTTTAATTTGACCATTTGTTACAAATTCCTCATATTTTTCACAGAAATTTGACAAAAATAGATAAATTAGTACCGTAACGCACCTGTTTTGAGGCGGATAACGGCTTAAGTGAATTTTGTGTGAAATTTATATATTTCCAAGCTTTTCGGTCAAATATTACAACTTTTTACAGGAAATTTCTTCGATTTACGCGTACCCTGTCTCGTTATAAGCAAAAAAATGCCGCCTCACGGCGGCAAAAGGAAACCTTATACGGCATAACCTCCGGTTACGAGTTATAATATCTGTCGAATTCGGCAGGATTCGGGATCGAGTTAAGTTTAAGACATTCTTCGCGTTTTACGCGGATGTAATTCGTAAGAAGCGACTCGGGGAACACCCCTCCCACGGTGAGATAAGCGTGATCCGCTTCGAGCGCGTCGAGGGCGGCGTCGAGCGACGCGGGCAGGCCTTTCAGCTTTTTCTTTTCTTCTTCCGGAAGATTATAAAGATTTACGTCGTAAGGTCCCCATCCGTTGGCGTGCGGATCGATTTTGTTCTTTACTCCGTCGAGACCCGCCATAAGTATAGCAGCGTAACAGAAATAAGGATTGCATGTCGCGTCCGGATTGCGGAGTTCGAAGCGCCTTTCCGAGGGATCTTTGGCATACGCGGGTATCCGTATGACCGCGCTTCTGTTGGAGGTGGCGTACCCTACCGTGACGGGAGCTTCGTAGCCCGGGATCAGCCTCTTGAACGAATTGGTGCTCGGATTGGTTATCGCGCAGAGCGAAGCGATGTGCTTGAGCAATCCTCCCATGAAATAATGCGCGGTTTCGCTGAGTCCGGCATATCCCTTGTCGTCGGCAAATACCGGTTTACCGTTTTTCGTGAGCAGCATATGCACGTGCATACCGCTGCCTGCCTCGCCGTAAACAGGCTTCGGCATCAAAGTTGCGCTTTTACCGTATTTTGCGGCGGTGTTTTTGATTATATATTTGATCGTCATCGTGGCGTCCGCCATGCGCGACATTTCGCCGAGCATAGGTTCTATCTCGAACTGTCCGGACGCTCCCACCTCGGGATGATGATACTTGACTTTGATACCCGCTTCTTCCATTAGAAGGCACATTTCGCTGCGGCACTCGTAAGAAGTATCGTAGGGCTTGGCGATATGGTATGCCTTCTGCTTGGGCACGACCACGCCCTTCCCTTCGTCATAACTGTTGAGATAGGATTGCTTGGCGTTGACGTAATAAGCCATAGAGCCCGCGCCCACTTCCCAGCCTACCTCGTCGAAGAGGTAAAACTCGAATTCGGGCAGAATATACATCTTGTCGGCGACGCCGGATTCGCGCATGTATTTCTCGGCGGCAAACACTATGTTGCGCGGATATTGCGGAAGCGGACGGTTCTCGGGAGTGTCGATTATCATCACGTTGCCGCCCATGGTGAGCGTGGGCACCGCGCAGAAAGGATCGACCGCGGCGGTGTCGGGATCGGGTATGAAGACCATATCGCTTTTCTCCACGACCGCATATCCGTAATTGGATGCGTCGAAGCCTATTCCTTTACGCATGACGTCCTCGCCGAAGTCTTCGGCGGGTATGGTGACGTGACGGAACTGACCGTTGATGTCGATCATTTTGAAGTCCACCATTTTGATGCCGCGGGCGCGTATCGTATCGATAACGTTCTTAACTTTGTCAGCCATAAAAAATCCCTTCTTCTTGTTGATAACTATATCCTAACTTGAAAAAAGGTTTTTGTCAATATTCAATCTCCCGTAGCGCGCGGCGCCACAAGCGACTTTACGGAAAAAGCGGACTTCGGGTTATCGAAGTCCGCTATAAGGTTATACAAATAAAATTTATCTGAATACAGAGCGCCGTCGTTTTATTTGTAGGAATTGCGGTAAATATCCACTACGTCCGCGTGAGAAAGCTCCTTGGGATCGGAAAGGAACAGCCCGCCCATCGTCTCCATGGCGTTGTCGGCGAGAGCGTCGAACTCCTCCTCCGTGATGCCGTAATCGCTCATCCTGAGATCGTCCACTCCGCAGGCTTTCTGCAATTCCTTCAAAGCGACAATGAAGTCCTCCGGTTTCTCGGCGTCATTCTTGCCCATGAATTTAGCCATCTCGACGAAACGCTCCGGAGCGACGCCGCGCGCTATGAAGTGGCTGTAATACGCTACGGAAATCATTATGAGTCCCGCGCCGTGAGGAAGCTCGCGGTGGAATGCGCTCATCGCGTGTTCGAGAGAATGTTCGCTCGTGCAGCTGCCGTACACCATGGAATAGCCGGATATCGTATTGCCGAAAGCTACCGCCGTGCGCGCCTCGAGGTCGCTGCCGTTTTCGACGGCGCGCGCGAGGTTGCGCCCCACCGCCTTGATGGCTGTTGAGGACACCATGTCGCTTATGGGATTGGCGAACTTGTGTATATAAGTTTCGGTGGAATGGAAAAGCGCGTCGAAACCCTGATACGCCGTAAACTTCGGCGGTACGGAGAGCATAAGCTCCGGATCGACTATCGCAAGCACGGGGAAAAGTCTGTCGTCGCCGCCGAAACCTATCTTCTCTTTGGTTTCGTCGTTGGAAATAACGCCGTACTGGTCCACTTCGCTTCCGGTGCCCGCCGTGGTGGTTATGGCGACAATGGGAAGAGGATCGTTTACGATAGGTTTTCTTTTGCCCGTCCCCGCCATAACGTAATCCCAGAGATCTCCTTTGTTTGTAGCAACCGTAGCCACGGCTTTCGCGGCGTCCATTACGGAGCCGCCGCCCAGCGCGACTATAAAATCGCATCCGTTAGCCGCAGCGAATCTGCCGCCCTCCTCGACGGTGGTTTTAAGGGGATTCGCCTCTATCTTGTCAAAAATGACCCATTCCGCGCCCGCAAGCTTCAATTGCTCCTCGGTACGTCCGAGATAACCGCCCGCGCGCGCCGATTTTCCGTTGGAAATAAGAAGCAACGCCTTCTTCCCGGGAAGTTCCTGCTTATGCAGTTCGTTAAGTTTGCCCGCGCCGAAAAGCACGCGCGTGGGTACGTATGCCATAAATCCGTTCATATTGAATGCTTTTTTCATACTGAATCTCCTTTGTGCCGATCAGGTCATTATCGGCGCGGCGGGTATGATTTCAAAGTGACGCGACCATGCTTTGCCCCGCGTCCGATTTCGCCGTCACAGACATTATACTATATCGGACCGTTTTTGCAAAAATAATTTCATCTCATTTATTTAGGATCCGGCGCGAAAATTGCCGTTGACAGCCTCTCGCTCATACTTTATAATAAAAACGCTGGTTTAATGTTATCAGGTTTAATG
>CALVNM010000047.1 GCA_944349735.1 uncultured Clostridia bacterium
CGTATATCCAAGTCGTTTCGGAAGGGATAAGGTCTGCGTTCACGCAGAATGCGGACAATCCGAGCGCTCCGATAACGACGTTGAACACAACGCCGAGCTTTTTGAATTTCATCAGATCGATAAAGCAAAGCATCGCGTCGAGGGCGCATATCGCAAGACAGAGCGCAAGGCTCACGTAATTCCAAAAATGCGTACTCAGCATGAGCATATACGGCACGCTGCACGCGGTCACGAGTAAACCGATGTTGGCGTGATCGAACTTGCGCGCGATACGTTTATAAGATTTTACGGTCAGCGCGTGGTAAACGCAGGAAGTAGTATATACGAGCATCGCCGCAAGACACATGAAAAGCGCCGTCGCCACCTGCGCAAAGGTCGTTGCGACTATCAGAAAATAGATCATGAAAGCTAACGCTATCGGCGTGCCGATACCGTGAGTGATCGCGTTGGCGACTTCTTCTCGCGGGGTATAGTACTGAAGTTGCATAGCTTCGTACTCGGCGCGTATGTCGGCGTTACTCATTGATAGGCGTCCTCCTATGACATTCGTATAGATTATATAACAGCCGTCGCAGAAATGCCACTTTTGCACGCATGTAAATAATGTTTTTTGGGAAAATTTTCCGTTATAACAGTCACGCTCTCACGGCTTAAGCCGCGTGAAGGTAAGTAAAAGCAAAATTTTCATTCCTAAACTGTTTTTTACGTCAGAACGGTTGACAAAACGACGGTAAGGTGATTTAATAGTAATAGTTACTGATAGCAATAAGGAAAGTATGCGTAATACCGTTCAGAGAGATTTGATATACAAAGTGGTGTGCGACTCGTCGGACCATCCCGCCGCGGAAACGGTTTATTCGAGGGTGCGCGCCGTAATGCCGAATATTTCTCTGGGTACCGTTTACCGTAACCTCAAACTGCTCGTTTCTCTCGGCAAGATTCGCGAGATACCGCTCGCTTCCGGAGGAAGCAGATTCGATAAGACCGTGATGGCGCACGCGCATTTCCGTTGCAGGTTATGCGGAGAAGTGACCGACGCGGAACTCGGCTCCGTCGACGCTCTTGCCGATGCGCTGAGACGCGCTTCCGGTAACGAGCCGGAGAGTACAGAAATAATGTTTACGGGCGTATGTCGCAAGTGCGTCGGGAAGGAGAATAAAGCCGTATGAATATAATGAATTACATAACTTACGGATTGTATGTTCTGTCCGTCAGAGAGAGCGATAAAGACAGCGGTTGCATGATAAACACACTTATGCAGCAGACCTCTCAGCCGGAGCAGGTCAGCGTGACCGTCAACAAGGCAAACTATACCGCCGAGATACTGTCGCGCACACGCAAGGCAAGCGTAGCGATGCTTTCGACGTCTACCTCGTTCGAGTTTATCAAAGGCTTCGGAATGCGCTCCGGAAGGGACTCCGACAAGTTTGACGGAGTGGAAGCCAAGCGAGCGGAAAACGGTATTTTGGTACCCACGGCAAGCATAGTAGGTTACCTGAATATCGAAGTTAAAGAAATGATCGATCTCGGCACGCACATACAGTTTCTATGCGGCGTGACGGGTTCGGAGGTATTCGGCGGAGAGCCGCTCACTTATGCTTACTATCACGCCAACGTCAAGCCGCGTCCCGCGGCGCAGGCGGGTTCGGACGATTACGTGTGCACGATATGCGGATACGTCAGGAAGGGTAAGCCCGAAGCGGATTACGTCTGCCCGATATGCAAGCACGGCGCGGAGGTGTTCGTTAAAGCGGCGAAAGAATCCCTCTCTGCGGCAGAGTCCGCGGGTAACGGAAATATCAAAGAAATAAAACCTCTTAAAGGAGAAACAAACAATATGGCAAAATTCGTATGTACAGTATGCGGTTACGTTCACGAGGGCGACAGCGCGCCCGAGTTCTGCCCGATCTGCAAAGCGCCGGCAGAAAAATTCGTTAAGCAGGAAGGCGAAATGACCTGGGCTTCCGAGCACGTGGTCGGCGTCGCCAAAGGCGTAAGCGAAGACATCATCATGGATCTCAGAGCCAACTTCGAAGGCGAGTGCAGCGAAGTGGGTATGTATCTTGCTATGGCGAGAGTAGCTCACCGCGAAGGCTATCCCGAAGTAGGTCTCTACTACGAGAAGGCGGCTTGGGAAGAAGCGGAACATGCGGCTAAATTTGCGGAACTTCTCGGCGAAGTCGTCACCGACAGCACCAAGAAGAATCTCGAGATGCGTATCGAAGCCGAGAACGGAGCGACCGCAGGCAAGACCGACCTTGCCAAACGCGCCAAGGCTCAGAATCTCGACGCAATTCACGACACCGTTCACGAGATGGCGCGCGACGAGGCACGTCACGGTAAAGCCTTCCTCGGTCTGTACAACAGATATTTCAAGAAATAATCCATAAGTACGGTCAATCGTCGGGAGCCGCGCCTTGGAGCGCGGCTCTTTTACGTACGATTTATCGTTGCGCGCATATCAATTCGGGGCGTAATTCTTGACAACGCGCGCGTAAAAGTAGATAATAACTTAAACGAGGATACTATGAAGAAGATAACCGTCAATACCGAAACACCGTACTCGGTCCTTATAGGCACAGGTCTGCTTGTCCGTTCTGGCGAGCTTATATCCGAAGTCCTTCCGTCGGGCAAAGCGGCTATTTTCGCCGACGATACCGTTTACCGCTTATACGGCTCAGTCGTCGAAAATTCGCTCCGTGCGGCGGGGAAAGAGACTCACGCCTTCGTCTTTCCTCACGGCGAGAGCAGTAAACGCGCGAAGTATTATCTCGAAGGACTCGATTTCCTTGCGGCTAACGGTTTCGACCGCACAGACGCCGTTGTAGCGCTCGGGGGCGGCGTGACGGGAGATCTTGCGGGCTTTATAGCGAGTACCTATCTGCGCGGTATAGCCTACGTGCAGGTGCCTACGACGTTGCTTGCTCAGGTCGACAGCAGCGTGGGCGGCAAGACAGGTATAGATCTCGACGCGGGTAAAAACCTCGCCGGTACGTTCTGGCAACCGCGGCTGGTGATAGCCGATATCGGTACGCTTTCGACTCTTCCCGCCGAGGAACGCGACAACGGGATTGGAGAACTCGTCAAATATGCCGTACTCGACGGCGGAGAAATGTATTCTCTTATGTCGGAAGGGTTGGACGGCAGAGAAGAGCGTGCGGTCGCTCTTGCCGTGGACAGTAAACGTCGCATCGTCGAAGCGGACGAGAAGGAAGGAGGTATAAGGAGACTTCTCAATCTCGGGCATACCGTCGCGCACGCGATAGAGAAGCTTTCGGATTATACAGTAGGGCACGGCAAAGCCGTGGCAACGGGCATGGCGTACGTCGCGCGGGCAAGCAGAAAATATTTCGGGCTTTCGGACGATGAGTACGAAGCGGTAGCGGCTTTATTGAAGAAATATTCCGCCGAGGAATACGCCCCTTACGGAGTTAAGGAGCTTAGCATGGCGGCGACTGTCGACAAGAAAACAGCCGGCGGCTTTATCAATCTCGTCGTAATAGGCGGGATAGGAAACTGCCGTACCGAAAAAATAGCTTTGAACGAACTGGAGGAATATCTTTCGTGAGAGTCAGAATTCTCGTTATCAACGGAGCCAATCTCAATATGCTCGGAGTACGCGAACCGGAATTGTACGGCAAGCGCGATTACAAAGCTCTGGTGGATTACATAGAAGATCACGCCGCGCGTCGCGGTATAGACGTAACCGTAACGCAGAGCAATCACGAAGGCGAAATAGTGACTTACATACAGAAAGCGCACGGTATTTTCGACGGCATAGTGATCAACGCGGGCGGTTACACACACACGAGCGTGGTTATTCTCGACGCCCTCAAGGCGGTAGGACTCCCCACGGCGGAAGTGCATCTCACAGACATACACTCGCGCGAAAAATTCCGCGATTTCAGTTATATCAGTTTATATGCGGAAAAGTTTATCGCGGGCAAAGGTTTCGACGGCTATATTGAAGCGATAGACTACCTTTGCGACAAACTGAGCGCGAAAGAGCGATAACAAGGTAAAAAACACGGAAATGTCGAAAAAAAACAATCAGAAGATAAAAATAATGGCATTATACGATATACTTCGCAGGGAAACCGACGAGGAACATCCGATGTCCACGGCGGAGCTTATATCGAAACTCGCGGATATGGGGATACCCGCCGAGCGTAAATCGCTGTACGAGGACATCCGCGTCCTCAACGAATACGGTTACGAGGTGCTTACGCTGCGCGAAAGAGCAAATATGTACTACGTAGTCGACCGCAATTTCGACACGGCGGAGCTTAGGATCCTTCTCGACGCGGTACAGGCGGCGCCGTTTGTCACGGAGAAAAAGACCGCAGCCCTCGTGGACAAGATCTCTTCACTTGCCGGCGCGCACAGAGCGGAACTTCTCAAAAAGAACATAGTCTGTTTCGATACAGTAAAGCATACCAACGAGAATGTTTTCTATTCCGTGGACACGATAGACACCTGCATACTTACCGGGAGAAAATGTTCTTTCGGATACTTCGATTACGATTTTGAAGGGCAGAGAGTCTTCAGGAAGGGAGGAGAACGTTATCTCGTCAATCCCGTGGCATTGGTATTCAGTAACGACAACTATTATCTCATGGCTTACGGCGATAAATACGAGAACATCGTCGTTTATCGCGTGGACAGGATGGATAAAGTGGAAGCGGAAGGCGAATCCGTCACCCGAGCGGATTGGCTGGATCCCAACGACATAGCTTCCTACAGGAAACGCGCTTTTTCCATGTTCTCCGGAAAGACCGAGGAGATATCTCTCATTGCCGACAAATCGGTTACCGACGCAATAGTGGATAAATTCGGTGAGCGCGTCAATATGCTTAAGCTCGACGACAACACTTGCCGCGTAAAAGTGAAAGTACAGGTAAGCCCCACGTTTTTCGGTTGGTTAGCTACTTTCGGGGGAAAGATAACTGTCGGCGCTCCCGAGAGCGTACGCAGTGCCTACGCCGAGCACTTGGCGGCGGCGATAGCGGCACAGTCCGCGGAGGTGAAAAATGATTAACGTATTGTTCGTGTGCAGCAGTAACGTATGCCGCAGTCCGTATTGCGAGTACGTGTTCCGTAGAATGACGAAAGAGGATCCGGAGCTTGCTTCAGCCGTAGGCAACGTGGAATCGGCAGCCGTGCTAAATCATTCCAAAGCGTTACATAGGAAAGCCTACGACAGCCTTTCGCGCAAAGGTTTCACCTACGAGGAATTGTCTGCGCACAGACCGCGGCACATACGCGATTTCCCCGAACTTGCGGAGAAAGCCGACGTCATCGTGGGCATGACCAAGTGGCATAAGTGGTTCATACCCAAGAAGGCAAAATATAAGTACGTCAATCTGTCAGAGGCTGCTGGACACGGTTACAAAGCCGTGCCCGATCCCTTCCTCGCCCCCGATCAGGAGAGGTATGACGCGGCTATGTCTGTGATAGACGAGTATCTTGCGGAATATGCCGCAAGGATAAAGAAGGAGGCACAATGTGAACGCTGAAAACGAGAACGCCAAAACCAGATTCACTGTGACGGCGGAGGAAGAAAAAGCCGTAGTAGGCTATTCCGTAAGCCGAGAGAGCGACACGCCCGAGACGGACGAAGCAACGGGAGCCGCTCCGACCGCGTCACTGCCGGACGCGGGAAATAAAGCTCCAGAAGCCGAGCGCGTTGAAGCAAAAAGCAAAGAGGGTATAATAAGCATACCTGCCAACAATACGCCGAAAAATTATACAAAAGAATATATCTATATCGCGTTATTGACTGTTTTGTGTACCGGATCAGTATTTTTGGCAGCCTATGTGCCGACTTATAAGTTTGCGGGCATAATCTTGGCGGCATTGTCCGCACTTGCCGCGCTGGCGCTCGTAAGACATATTTTCGATTGTCGTAAAGTGAGAACCCTCGTATCTTCCGGACAATGCAAGACGGTAACCGAACTTATGAAAGCGATGAAGAAAACCAAGCGCCCCGAGTTTTTACGCACGCTGGGAGGCATCGTCCGCGACGGGCATCTTACCGATTACGCGATAGTGGACGACGAGTATTTCGCCTATCGCCCCGCAAAAAACTCCGACCGTTAAATATAGGTGAAATTTCCGTAAGTCTATTCTAATACGCGCGTGTTTATGATAAAATATACGAAACGCAACGTGCTCGTTCGGGCGTTCCTGTGTTTTGCGCGAATGCGCTTTCTTCCCGAGGTAAAGCGAGGTAAAAGATGAAAAAGAAATTCTGGACAAAACAGAACATTATCATTATCGTTATCTGCGTGATATTGGTCGCGGCGATTATAACCGTGAGCGTCGTGCTCAGCGAGATGAACAAAAAAGATCAGACGGCCGAAGCCTCCGTCGCGCGCGGCTCGCTGTCCAACAACGTCAATTCTTCGGGAACCATAATAGAGACGGGAATAAGCGGCTCCGTACCGCTCTACGCGTGCGTCAACAACGTGACCGATATGGACATTCTCGAGGATTACGACAGCAATTTCAGTTGGTCGAGCTATATTTTCGACGCCGTAAGGAACGAAACTCCGCTGATGTATATGGTTGTGGCGGTCAATTCCGAGATGCGCGTATCGCGCAATTATCTGCATACGTCTGACGCGCCAGAATACATATTCACGGTATGTCCGATGTATATCGATTCTTCCAAGCTTTCCGCCGATTATTCCGCGGCAATCGAAGCGGGCGAGATCGGCGCGGATACGACGCTTGCGGACTTTTTCTTCCTCGTGATTCTCGGTTCCGGCGCGGACAGCCCCGGAGACATACCTTCCTCTTATCTTACCTTCGACATCAACGATACCTTGGTAATCTCGACAGAGTACGTGCAATCGATCATCGAAGAGAACGCTACTCCCGAGGAAACGGGTTATTTCGAGTATTCCATAAGCAATCTCAAATTGAAAAGCGGCGATATCATAAGTCTGGACGAGAGAGTATTCGATTTCAGCGTAAGTCAGATGTACACCACTTTCACCGTGACCGAATACGACGTTGCGAGTATCGACGCCAAACTGCGCGAAGCGGAAAAGCTTTCGCTTGAGGACGGTAAAAAGCACGGCGTTTACGCGGCGGTTTCGATCAACGCGCTCGACGGTCGTAAAGTCGTGGCGGAGATACTCAGCGTAGTTAAAGGCTCCAACAGCGGCGGCATTTCTTACTATGCCGTGCAAGCCAAGATAGTATTCGCAAACGAAGCGGAATTAGATCTCACTGCAGAGGAGAACCGCTCGCTCAAGATTGCGAGGAATGTTTTGCAGAACGATCCGGATGCCACGAGCGTAGTGTGCGCCGATTATTCATATTATGATCCGGAGCTTACGCCCGAGGCAGTGGAGGCCCTCGACGTCGATCTTGCCAATTCGGTGAAGCGCGAAGAAGTGCTCGTCAATTATTCCGTTTCGGTACGCGTACAGAAAACGGTAGTTTACAATAAACTCATCATTCCCGCCAAGTGCATTTTCTACGACGGCAGCAAGCAGCCTTACGTCATAGTAAAGGACGGCAACAAGGAAACGCGGGTTTATATCAAGATACTGCTGTCGACAGGCTCCGAAGCAGCAGTCGACGTCAACGAAGGCTATACGCTCAACGAGGGCGATAAGATAATCTATCAGGCGGATTCGAGTTTGATAAGCTCGCTATTGGGATAATGGCTCGTAAAGGCGAAGTATTGCTCTCGATGAAGGGCATAAATAAAATATACGAGATGGAAGAAAATTCCCTTCACGTCCTTCACGACGTGGACTTCGAAGTGCGCGAAGGGGAATTCGTCTCGATACTCGGACCGTCCGGATCCGGCAAGTCTACGCTTATGAACATAATAGGCTGTCTCGATGTCGCGACGAGCGGAACGTATATCCTTAACGGCAAAGACATAAGCAAGCTTAAGGACAAAGAGTTGAGTAAGGTGCGCAATAAGGACATAGGATTCGTATTCCAGCAATTCCAGCTTCTTCCGCGCATGTCAGTAATTGACAATGTCGTGCTTCCGCTGATATACGCGCGAGTATCCGGCAAGGAGCGCAAAGCGCGCGCGATGGTCCTCTTGAATAAAGTGGGACTCGGAGACAAGGTCGCCAACCGTCCCAAGCAGCTCTCGGGAGGACAGCAGCAACGCGTCGCCATAGCGCGTGCGATGGTTACGGATCCGTCGATACTTCTTGCCGACGAACCTACCGGCGCGCTCGATCAGGCTACGGGTATGCAGATCATGGAGCTGTTCAAACAGCTTAACGACGAGGGCAAAACCATCATCATGATCACGCACGACTCCAAGCTCGCCAAGCATGCCAAACGTATCGTTCATATTCTCGACGGAAGGATGTATTCCGAGCAGGAATACAACGAGATATTCGACGAAGAAGGAGTGAAATGGGAGGATAAACCCACTCTTAAGGAGCGCAGGAGAAGGAGGCTTTCCAATGATTAAAGATATCATCAGAATGAGTTTCCAGAACCTCAAGACGAATAAGATACGCACCTTCCTCACCACTCTCGGAATAATCATCGGGATAGCGAGTATTATAGCGCTCATCACCATAGGGCAGGGCGTTACGAGTTCCGTAATAGAGCAGCTTTCCGGTCTCGGCGGCAACAGAGTGACCGTTTCCATCACCAACACGCAGTCTATACGCGGCTTTACCGACAGCAATCTCAAGGAATTTCTGGAATTGGATAACGTTGAGGGCATATCGCCTTCGCTCAGGTCTTATAAGCCGGTCACGCTCGTGCCGGGCGAAACCAACAGCCTGTATAATTACGTCTACACTTCTTCCGCTAGCGTCATGGGCGTAAACAATTACTATTTCAGCCTGTTCGCGGACGGGAATCTCAAAGCCGGCAGGGCGATCAACGACGACGACGTGGCGTTCTCGGCGCACGTGTGCGTCCTCGGAGAGTCGGTATGGAAAAACCTTTACGGAAACTATAACCCGATAGGCGAGACTATCAGGATACAGAATATGGATTTCGTCATAATAGGTATCCTCAATAATCTGGTAGGGCTCGAGACTCGCGGGAATTATTCCGTAATAGTGCCTTATACCGTGGCGATGACCGATCTTCAGATGGGACTGGTGACTACGTTCGATGCAATAGTCTCCGACTCCGAATCCATGAATATCACGGTGTCGCAGATGAGTGATCTGTGCGCGGACATCGTCGGCTCAACGCAGGGCTACGCCGTACAGAATCAGCAGGAAGTGATGGATATAGTGGTATCCATAACCGACCTTATACTGGGAATGCTTGCGGGTATAGCGGCGATAGCGCTTCTCGTAGGCGGTATCGGTATCATGAATATGATGCTCGTGTCGGTATCGGAGCGCACTACGGAAATAGGTCTGCGTAAAGCGCTCGGAGCAAAGCCGTCCGTCATAATGCTGCAGTTTCTCGTCGAAGCCGTAATCATCAGCATACTCGGCGGTATCCTCGGGGTAGCGCTGGGGATCACGATAGCTTACGTCGCTTCGCTGCTCATCGGGTACAAGTTCACCTTCCAGATGACTACGGTATTGCTTGCGGTGGGCTTTTCCGCCGCAGTGGGACTTATTTTCGGGATACTGCCCGCGCGGAAGGCAAGCCGACTCAACCCGATAGACGCTTTGCGCGCGCAATAAAATAAGTCATGCCAACGGAAAAATTTTTCCGCGCAATGCGGGAAAAACCGTTGACAAAATAAACTTTACGGTGCTATCATTGCACCAACAACCATAAACCGTTGACGCAGAGTAGTAACTCGAGGGAAGCGCAGAGAGATATCCGGTACGGTGTGACGGAGAAGCGGAAACCGAGCGAATGGACTGCCGAGGGTCGGTGCGAACGCATAGGTCAGTAGTGCCGGACGGGAACTCCCGTAACAGAGTCAGGATATGACGGTATCCGTGAATGAAGGTCGTACTTACGGGTTCGGCGAAGTCGGGTGGCAACACGATATAATTCGTCCCGACGCAGGCAATCGTTCTGCGTCGGGATTTTATTATATAAAAAATCGATCAACTCAAAGGAGGCACACAACCATGACCAAAAATACGGACATTCCCTACAAGATATATCTGTCTGAAGACGAGATGCCCCGTAGCTGGTATAACGTTCGTGCCGATATGCCGGTTAAGCACGATCCCATGCTCAATCCCGCTACCCTCGAGCCTGTGACGAAAGAGGATCTCGAGAAGGTGTTCTGCTCGGCGGTAGTCGAACAGGAACTCAATCAGACCGACAGGTACATAGAGATACCCGAAGATATAAGGAATTTCTATAAGATGTACAGACCGTCTCCGCTCGTAAGGGCTTATTGCCTGGAGAAAGCGCTCGATACCCCAGCAGAGATATATTATAAATTCGAGGGGAACAACACTTCGGGATCTCACAAACTCAATTCGGCGGCGGCTCAGGCGTATTATGCCAAACAGGAGGGACTTACCTCTCTCACTACCGAGACGGGAGCGGGACAATGGGGTACCGCGTTGTCGATGGCGTGCGCGTTTTTCGGGCTCGATCTCACGGTATTTATGGTGAAAGTGAGCAGCGAGCAAAAGCCGCACCGCAGAGAAGTGATGCGTACTTACGGCGCCAAGGTCATACCTTCGCCCTCCGATACCACCGAATGCGGCAGAGCTATACTCAAAGCGCATCCAGGAACGGGCGGTTCGCTCGGCTGCGCGATCTCGGAAGCCGTGGAAGTAGCGGTATCTACTCCGAATTGCCGTTACGGCTTAGGATCCGTACTCGATCACGTATTACTGCATCAGTCGGTGATAGGCTCGGAAAGCAAGATCGCTCTCGATAAATACGGCGTACATCCCGACATAATCATCGGTTGCGCCGGCGGCGGCTCCAACCTCGGAGGACTTATTTCCCCGTTCATGGGCGAGAAATTGCGCGGCGAGCGCGACTACCGCTTCATCGCCGTGGAGCCCGCGTCCTGCCCTTCGCTTACGAGAGGCAAGTACCTTTACGATTTCGGCGATACCGGCAAAATAACTCCTCTTATGAAGATGTATACCCTGGGTTGCGATTTCATACCTTCCGCAAACCACGCAGGAGGACTGCGCTATCACGGGATGAGTGCCGTGGTAAGCAAACTTTATCACGACGGCTATATCGAAGCAAGAAGCGTGGAGCAGACTTCGGTATTCAAAGCGGCTGAAATGTTCGCGCGCACCGAAGGCATACTGCCCGCGCCCGAATCCTCTCACGCGATACGCGCGGCGATAGACGAAGCTCTGAAATGCAAAGAGAACGGAGAAAAGAAAGCTATACTTTTCGGACTGACCGGCACAGGCTATTTCGACATGACGGCATATAAGAAGTTCAACGACGGCGAGATGAGCGACTATATCCCCACCGACGAGGAGATAGAGAAGAGCGTGGCTCAGCTTATGCCCTACAACAAATAACGCCGTATCCCGACGTAAGACACGAATACGTCCGCACGTAAAAAAGGGCTGTCACAGTCCTTTTTTCTTGCGCGCGGAATTTGCGGATACCGAGCCGCTTTCGTCTTTAATTTCGCGGTTTTGCGTAATGCTTTACCACGGATATGCGAAGCGGATATGAGAGCGCGTGCTTTCAAGCGTATTGCAAAAT
>CALVNM010000048.1 GCA_944349735.1 uncultured Clostridia bacterium
GTGGCGACGAGTATAAGACTCTTGTCGTTCGAGCCGCTCTTCCTGCGGGCGGCGGTCATGAGATAAGGAAGCAGAGTAAGCGCTATATCCTTGAAAGCGAGCGTGGGACCGTGGAAAAGTTCGAGTATGTAAGTATCGTCGTCCGTGCCAACTACCGGAGCGGGTTCGCCGTCGAAACGCGCATACGCTTTGCGCGCGTACTCGAGAAGCTCTGCTTCGGTATAGTCCGTAAGGTACATCCCGAGTATGCAAGCCGCGCGCTCGGCGTAGTCCATGGGGACCATATTACGTAATTCTTCCTTGCTCAATTCGGGAAAAAATGACGGTACGTACAGTCCGCCATCTTCCGCTATCCCTTTCAGGATTGCGGTGCCGGCGCTTACCGCGCCGCCGCCGCGAGTGCTGATAAAGTCCATAACTACTCCTTCTCGGTATCCACCAGAACTTTTATGAAGTCGGGCAGCTCATCGTAATCCGCAGATATGGTCAGGACGAAGGTAGCTTCGGTCTTATGCGAAATGCGCTTCAGCCTCTCGAAGAAACTGTCCATTTCCGCAATAGGTTTACCTATCATGCGCGCCGCGCCGTCGATGAAGAAAAGTCTGATGTCGTAATTTGCTTCTAACATACCTTGGATGAACCCGATGAGTCCGTCCTCGGAAGCTATGTGGCTCTCTTTGGAATTGGTGAACCTGATCTGATACTTTATCTCTCTTATATAACGCGACGTATCCGTGATGAAAACTATGTCGCCGAGTTCTTTATTGATGCTTGCGTTGGCGGTATCGATGATCTTCTTGGTTTTGCCCGTTCCTTTGGAACCGTATATGATCTTAATCATTAAATCCTCTCTTAAAACTATTTCGGCCGTTCTGCCGATATATTTTATTGATATTACTATTGTACCATCTTTTATAAATATTTCAAGAGGGAATTTGATTTACGTGCGCGTTACGCGCGTCCCGACATAAGGGCGCGGAAACGCTCGGCGTCCGTGGCTTTGATGAGATCGAGAAGCTCTTCGTCGGCAAGCACCGTATTCCTTCCGCTCTCGTACTGCGCGTCTATAGCCGCCTTCAGATCTTCGACGAGACGATCCTTTTTATCTATCTTCTTCCCTTCGGGAAGCTTGAAGAAGGCGTTTATCCAGTACGCGATACCCGCGAGTCCCGAATGGCTGTCTATCGCCACGAGCGGAGGTCTGCCGAGGATCTTCTCCGTGTCGAAGATATTGTATATCTCCTGATCCTTGAGCATGCCGTCGGCGTGGATACCCGCTTTGGTAAGGTTGAAGCTCCTTCCGACGAAGGGAGTGCGCGGAGGGATGACGTAGCCCATTTCGCGTTCGAAGTATTTCGCTATCTCCGTGATGACCGAGAGATCCATACCGTCGGTCGTGCCGCGCAGAGAGCAATATTCCATAGCCATCGCTTCGAGCGGGCAGTTTCCGGTACGCTCGCCTATGCCGAGCAACGAGCAGTTGACGCCCGACGCTCCGTACAGCCACGCGGTCGCCGCGTTGGTGACCACCTTATAGAAATCGTTGTGTCCGTGCCACTCGAGGAGCTCGTTGGGAAATTCCGCATAGTGCTTGAGACCGTAGATGATGCCCTGCACGCTTCTCGGAAGCGCGGCTCCGGGGTAGGACACGCCGTAGCCCATCGTATCGCAGCAACGTATCTTTATCGGGATACCCGTTTCGTCCATCAGTTCTTTAAGCGCGGAGGCAAAGGGAACGACGAAGCCGTAATAATCCGCCCTCGTTATGTCTTCGAAATGGCAACGTGGGCGCACTCCTATCTCGAGCGCCAGTTTGACGACGCTCAGATATTTGTCCATCGCCTGACGGCGGGTAAGGTTCATTTTCTTGAAAATATGGTAGTCGGAGCAGCTTACGAGAATTCCCGTCTCCTTGAGTCCCATTTCCTTGACGAGGCGGAAATCCTTCTCGGATGCGCGTATCCAGCTCGTTACCTCAGGAAACTCCAGTCCGAGTTCCATGCATTTGCGCACCGCTTCCTTGTCCTTGTCGGAATAAATGAAGAATTCGCTCTGACGGATAAGCCCTTTGGGACCGCCGAGCCTGCTCAACATCTTGTAAAGATCCACTATCTGCTTTACGGTGAAAGGCTGTTGCGCCTGCTGTCCGTCGCGGAAGGTGGTGTCCGTTATCCAGATATTTTTCGCGCACTTCATAGGCACGTTCATGAAGTTGAACAGCGTCTTCGGCACCGATTCGTAGTCGAACATCTCTCTGAAAAGGTGAGGCTCGTCCACGTCCTGAAGATTGTGCGTGAAGTTATGCGTTTCGAGGAGATTGACGTTGTCGTTGTAGAAAATTCTGTCTTTCATCGGTATATGCTCCTACGGACTTTAATCCGAAATTTTGCTGAGTTTCGCGTTCTGGTCGGCGAGCGCAAGGGCTTCCACCATCTCGAACATGTCTCCGTCGAGAAATTCGGGAAGATTGTATAAAGTAAGCCCTATGCGGTGGTCGCTCACTCTTCCCTGAGGATAATTATATGTACGTATACGCTCGGAGCGGTCGCCCGTGCCCACCTGCGTTTTACGGTTGTCGGCATACTCCTTGTCTCTCTGCGAACGGTAAAAATCGTATAAGCGCGAATTCATGACTTTCCACGCCTTTTCCCTGTTCTTTATCTGGCTGCGCTCGTCCTGACATTCCACGACGATACCGGTGGGCAAATGGGTGATGCGCACCGCCGATTCCGTCTTGTTGACGTGCTGACCGCCCGCGCCTCCGCTCCTATATGTATCTATCTTGAAATCCTTGTCGTTGTATTCCACTTCCACTTCTTCGGCTTCGGGAAGCACCGCCACCGTGCAGGTCGAGGTATGTACTCTGCCCTGGCTCTCCGTCTCCGGTACGCGCTGGACGCGGTGAACGCCGCTCTCGTACTTCATTTTGGAATAAGCGCCCTTACCGTTGATCATGAATACCGCTTCCTTGACGCCGCCGAGTTCGGTCTCGTTTATATTGATGTCCTCAACTTTCCACCTCAGACGTTCCGCAAAACGGTGATACATTCTCATAAGATCGCCCGCGAAAAGGCTCGCCTCCTCCCCGCCTGCGCCTCCGCGTATCTCGATGATGACGTTCTTCTCGTCCATCGGGTCTTTGGGCAGAAGAAGTATCTTGAGTTCCTCGGTGAGTTTCTCCGTCACGTCGCGCAGTTCGTAATACTCCGCTTCGGCAAGCTCCGCCATCTCCTTGTCGCCGTGCATCATCTCGCGGCAATTCTCCATCTCTTCGGTTGCCTTGAGATAACGCTCGTACGTTTCTATGACGGGCTCGAGGGCAGCGTGTTCCTTTACGAGATTTTGCCATTCTTCCCTGCGCTGCATGACCGCGGGATCCGCGATCAGTCCGTTGAGTTCGTTGAAGCGTTTGCGCATATTTTCCAGTTTCTCAAACATAATCACTCCTTGATCGCGGCTTTATCGTCGGCGCTGCCGACCGCGGGCTTCTTATCGACTATGACGACGCGCGCCACGGGCGGCGTATTGTAATCGTAAACCGTTTCGGCTCCGCCGAACATCGCGCATACCGCTTCCGCTTCGCCCGCGCCGACTTCCATGAGCAGCGCGCCTCCTTCCCTGAGTTTCGAGTCATATTCGGCAGCGATGCGTCTGTAAAAATCCAGCCCGTCGGCGCCGCCGTCGAGCGCGATAACAGGCTCGTGATCCCTGACCTCCCCGTCAAGCTCGGCGATGTCTCCGCTCGGGATATACGGCGGATTGGCGACGATAAAATCGAACGTGCCTTCCGCTGCGGCGAAAAGATCGCCCCCGATAAATTCGATCTCGGCTCCGTATTTTGCGGCGTTACGCACGGCTACGGCTATCGCCTCTTCGCTGATGTCGGTCGCGGTAACTTCCGCGCCCGTCTCTTTGGCTATCGTAATTGCTACGGCACCCGATCCCGTGCAAAGTTCGAGTACTCGCGCACGCTCGCCCGAATGACGTTCTCGTATTCTTTTGATCGTCTCCTCGGCCAGGATTTCCGTATCGAAACGGGGTATCAGCACGCCTGGGCGCACTTCGAAATCGTAACCGTAAAAAGGAGCTGTGCCGAGAATGTATTGGAGCGGCTTCCCGCTCTTACGTTCTTCCGCAGCGGCTTTAGCCTTATCGGCGACGGGCTTTGCGACGAGTGCCTTCGGATCTATCTCCGAACGTCTCGAAAGCCCCGAAAAATGCATCGTTATTATCTCCGCTTCGGTCTTCCCCACGACGGCTTCCAAAGACTTAAGCAGCTCCGAATTTTTGACATAGGTCACAAATTCGGAAGTGGGCGCGGTCTTGTCCGACTCCAGCTTGAGCACCGCTTCGAACGCAGTGACCGCCACTTCTATCATCGAATCGTCCGGCTCCGCCGTAGTTATCTTTTGGAGTCCTCTACCCGGCGCTTTGAGTACCCGAGTAAAGATATTATCGAATTTGGCAAGCCCCTTCAGCACTTCGTAACTCACGCCTGCGATAACGGGCAACATCGCTATCCTTACAAGCACCTCGTATATCGTACGCGAGGGCTGCCAACCGAGCAGAGCGAAGAAAACGGCATTGACCACGATGGATACGATCATCACTATGAAGATGAAATTGGTCCCGCATCTGTCGTGTATCCGCTCGTGCTTTCTGACGTTTTCGACGGTAAGCGGTTCGCCCGCTTCGTAGCAGGCTATAGTCTTATGTTCCGCGCCGTGATACATGAAAAGCCGCTTTATCTCCTTCATGCGCGATATGGCGAGAAGATATACCAGAAGCACGGCTATCTTCACTATTCCTACGGTAAGATTTTCGAGAAGTATCGTCCAATACACTCCTATACCCGAGGTGTCGAGCAGAAGGAATATGCCCTTCTTGACGTACGTGGGCAAAATGACGAAAAGAGCTATCGCAAGCAACACGCCGAGCGTCATGCCGATAACGGTGGCGAGCTTCACGGCGTCGATCTTGAAATGCTTAGCCAAGAATTTCTCGAATTTGCTTTCCGCTTCTTCCGTAGCGTCGTCGCCGTAAACTTCTCCCGAGCGGGTAAGCGTACGCATCCCGTCCACGAGACTTACGACAAGCGAATATACGCCGCGGACAACCGGTATGCGCGCGACGGCGGGCTTCTTCTCGGGAAGCCTCCTGCTCTCCGTCTGGATCTTGCCGTAAGGATCGCGTACGGATACGGCTTCCGCCGTCTTACCCCGCATCATGACCCCTTCGATGACGGCTTGTCCGCCTATTTCGGAACAGTTCTTTCTCGCCATAGTCTTATTTGTAGCAAAATAGGTGCAGTTACCGCTGCACCTACCTAAACAATCGCTTCGATGATTACGGAATTATTTTCTGCCGTAGCGCTTGTAGAAGGAATCCACGCGGCCGCCGGCGTCGACGATCTTCTGCTTGCCGGTATAGAAGGGATGGCACTGATTGCAGATATCGACTTTGAGCATATCGACGTTTTTGGTCGTGCCCGCTCTGAATTTAGCGCCGCAGGCGCATACCACGTCGACCACTTTATAATTGGGATGAAGTTTCTCTTTCATTTCGTAATACCTCGTAATTTTTAAGTTAAGTGCCTTGATATTATAAAAATATATATTGCGCTTGTCAACTGTTTTCGGGTATAAATTTACGGCGGAAGCGGTTCAGACTTTGATAACGGGCGCGATGTACCTTTGCGGATCGGAACTCAATTCCTCGAATAAACTCTGAACTTCCGCGAGCGGAACGGTTTTATCGACGAAGCCGTCGAATTTAAGTATTTTCTGCGCGAGCAGATTTATAGCCGCGTTGAATTCGCTTTTGCCGTTCGTGACTCCTCTGACAGTGAGATTCTTGGCGGCGACGGCGGAGAGATCGGCGTCGAGCTTGGGAAGATACGCTCCGTTAAGCCCCGCTATCACGCAGTCTCCGCCCGAAGCGGTAAGCATGTGTATGAAATTGGGGGTTATATTGGGTATGGCGTGCAGAACTGTGTGATCCGCCATTCTTCCGCCGGTAACGGACATCATCTTTGCCGCCACGTTGTCTCGCAGTTCGTCTATCGTGTAATAAACGCCGCACTCCTCGGCAAGCTTGATATATCTCTCATCTGACGCGACCAGAACGGGTATCGCCTGATAGTAAAGCGCAAGCTCCGCCACGACTACCGAAAGCAGCGAACCTCCCACTATAGCGATATATTCGCCTTTCTGCAGTTTGAACGTGCCGAGTATCCTGAGCGCTACCGCGACCACGTCTGCGAAAAGAGCTTCTTCCTCTTTGACGTTCTCCGGGAAAGGCACGATACTGTCCGCGGGTACGGAGATGAAGTCGCGCAGGAATCCGTCCTCGTCCACGCCGTAAATCCTGCTCTCGGAATCGACGTCCTGAGAGGACGGGTCGACGTAAGGATTGAGCAGAACGCGCGAACCGAGTTTGAGACCGAGTTCTTCTCTGTCCTCGCTGAGGACCGCCGTTGCGAGCCTGCACGGGATCCTGGGGTAATCGATACCCAATTTACCTTCGAAGACGGCGACGTCGGCAAGCGTAGGATAAACGAGACTCAGTTTGAGGCGAACGAGTTCGCCCGCGGTAGATTCGCTCTCAACGATCTTGAACATTCTGTCGCCGGTGGCGTAATAAGATTTCATACCTTCTCCGTAGGAGCATATGCGCTCCCGTGAAAGATATTATATCATCGCTTCGCTTATTTTGCAAGCGGTGAAGGCGTATAGACCGTACAGACCGTCTGAAAGAACGTTCATACGATAAGCGACGCCAGCGAGGATATATCCCCCGCCCCCAGTACGAGCAGCACGTCGCCGGGAGCGCAGTAACCCGTGACCGCATTGGCGAGAGCGATTATGTCGTCGAAGTAATATACTTCGTCGCGCCTTTCTTTAAGCCCTTCGTAAAGCGCGTATGCGTCCTTGCCTCCCGACGTCTCCCGCGCCTTGTATTCCTTAAAAACGAATACGGCGTCGGCGTCGCAGAAGGCGTGCAGAAAGCCGTCGAAGAGCGCTTCGGTGCGACTCAGGGTGTGCGGCTGGAATACCGCTATGACCCTGCCTTTACCGCCGGACGCGAGCGCCGTGGAAACGGCGACTCTTATCTCCGTGGGATGGTGCGCGTAATCGGTATACACCTCCGCTCCCGAACAATATCCCTTGAACTCGTATCTTCCCGCTACGCCCCCGAAGCTCTCGAGTCCTCTGACGATAACGTCCCGCTTAAGTCCGCAGACAGTTGCGGCAAGATACGCCGCAAGAGCGTTCTGCACATTGTGCTTACCCGCGATCTTGAGAGAAACATCGACATTAGGGTATCCTTTATGCAATATAGAGAAGCCGTATCTTCCGTTTGACAGTAATCTTATATTCACGGCTCTGCAATCGGACGGAGTATCTACTGAGAACGTGTACATATCTTTATATGTGCATTTGTTCATACGATAAAACTCGGTATCCGCATTCACGACGGCTACTCCGCCGCGGCGCAGATTGCATATGAACGAAGTGAACGCCGCGAACAATTCGTCTTTCGATCTGTACGTATCGGGATGATCCGGTTCGACGTTTAGTATCACCGCGACGTCGGGTCTCAGCGCAAGAAAACTTCTTTTGTATTCGCAGGCTTCGGTTATGAAAAATTTGTCGCCCTTATATACGAGATTTCCCGCGTCAAACGTGTTGCCGCCTATATGCGCCGTATAAAGTTCTCCCGATTCCTTGAATATCTTGGAGAGCATCGCCGTGACCGTGGTCTTGCCGTGCGTGCCCGCCACGGCAACCGTAAAATCGTACGTCGCCGCAACCTCGGCGAGAAAATAATCCCTGCGTACGGTCTTTACGTTAAACTCCCGGCAAAAGCCGAGTTCGGGGTCATCCGAAGGTATCGCCTGAGAGTACACGACGAGATCCGCACTTTTGATTATTGCCGCGTCCGCGCCTACGTAAACGTACGCTCCCCATTCGGTAAGCGATTCCGCTTCCGGAGAATACCTCCTGTCCGAACCCGTCACGGTATTTCCGGTAAGTATCATCAGCTTGGCGAGGGCGGACATACTGACGCCCCCGACGCCTATAAAATGTATCCGTTTCCCTCTTTCCCCGAAAAGCATACTTTATAATATGCCGCTGCGGCAGCTTTGGTGAGCGCCTCGGATAATTTACATAACGATTTTTTGTTTATGTCGAAAAAATATTGAAATTGTCGGAAATACATTGTATAATAACTGTCGGTTTTATATTTATAAATTTGATGAGGAGAACTTTATGGACATTACCGACGTTCGCGTCAGGATCATTCCGAAAGGCGAAAAGAAACTCAAAGCCGTAGTAAGCGTTATCATCGACGACGAATTCGCCGTACACGACATCAAAGTCATAGAGGGCGCGGAAGGTCATTTCATAGTCATGCCTTCGCGCAAAACTCCGGAAGGAAATTTCCGCGATATAGCTCATCCGATCCGCACCGAAGTGCGCGACAGACTTTCCGAAACGGTCCTCAACGCTTATTACAAAGCTCTCGCGGAATACCGCGGCTGATTTTTTTCAGAACTCTTCTTCGTAAAATTTATAATCCACTTTCCCGAAGGGCGTGTGCTTCAGCTCGTCCACTTCGACGATCTCTCTGGGTACGGCGTATCTTACTATCTTAGAGGCTATTTCCGCGCGTATCTTGCTCTCCTGAGCGGAACGCCGTCCGTCGGAAGCGTATTTCACATACAGTTTTACGTAGGGCTTCCCCTGCTTGTCCGTCGCTCTCGCTGCGCAGCACTCCGCCACCTCGTCCATCGCGCCGACCACGGCTTCTATATCCGAAGGGAATATATTGACGGCGGCGATCTTTACGGTGCGCTTCCTGCGTTCTTTGAAGAAAAGATACCCTTCCTCGTCAATATACCCGAGGTCTCCGGTACGTAACCAACGTACCCCGTTCTCATCGGTATAGACCGCTTCCCGCGTAGCCTTGTCGTCCGCAAGATAGCCGCTCATCAGCGATACCGCGCTTATCTCGATATTTCCCGTTTCTCCGCAAGGGAGCACTTCGCCGTTTTCCCCCGTTATCTTTACGCGGTTTCCTTCGAGCGGAAGTCCTTGAGAAAGCTCCTTGGTTCTCCCGCGCGGATTGACCGTAACCACGGAAGCCGTCTCGGTAAGTCCGTAACCTTCGCATATTTCTCCGTGACTTCCCGATGCGCGCAGCACTTCGTCAAATCTTCTTTTTACTTGCGGAGCGAGCTTGTCGCCGCCGCAGAACACGCACATGACGTGCTCGAGACCCTTGCCGGCGAAAGTCTTCTCGTCCAGCAGTTTCGCGTACATCTGCGGAATGCCCGCAAGATGCGTTATTTTGTGCTTTTTGATCAGCTTCGCCGCTTCTTTGGCTCTGAAAAGCGGCATAAGCACCACTCTTATATGACATATGACCGTATGCACACATATTCCTAGACCGAATCCGTGGAATACGGGCAGCATCGCAAGCATACCGCCGTCCTCAGGTATGTCTTCCCGCCCGGGATGAACGCTGTCGACGACCGCTTCCGCAAGCGCGTTGAGAGCGCGGTTGCTTATGGCCACCGCTTTGGAAGTCCCTGTGGTCCCGCCGCTATGAATATATACCGCAGCGGCGTCGCCCGGACATACCGCGGGCACGCATTCCTCGCCGCGTATAATGTCCGCGAACCTCGTACCCTTTCCGAAAGCAATACAAGCGACGGGATAAGGCAATTTCGCAAATCCTTTACCGTAATGGAAAGGGCTGCATATTATAGCCTCTACTCCTATTTCTTCGAGCATATCGCGGTGAAGTGGATAAATCTTATCATAGATAAAGAGGATCTTCGTGTCCGTGGTAAGCAGAATGCGCCTCAACGCTTCCGTACGGAAACGCGGGTTGACGAGATTGGCTACGCAGCCTGCCGCGCTCGCACCGTACAACGCGAATACCGCTTCCGGTATATTGGGAAGCATGATACCCGCCACCTTCCCGGCATAACCGCGTCGGCTGAGATACCCCCCTACTCTTCTCACGACGGAAAGGAACTCCCCTTCCGTGAACTTCCTGCCGTGATATTCCAGTTTGATTTTATCGGGTGTATTCAGATATTCTCGGACGTAGCCGAATATACTCTGATTTTCGTTCATATCTTAATAATACAATTATTACCGCCGATTTGCAAGGATATTACGCATGGCGGATACAATGAGCGAGGTGAATGTATGTTGTTAAGTGAGATCCGTAACAAAAAACTGGTGTCCCTGAGTACCGCCGAAGTCCTCGGGACCGTCGGCGGGGTTTATATCGACCGCAGCACATATCGGGTAAGGTACATATTCACGGAAGGCGATACCCGCATATATGCACCCGAACGGATATATGCGCATAAAGACATATTAACGGTATTCGATGCGTCCGACGAACCCTTAGAACGCGCCGCGGGAATGCTGCGCTACGCAGTCGGCGTAGACGTCTACGGCGTGAACGGCGAGTACCTCGGCAAAACCAAGGATATATCCGTCGATCAACGCAGGAAGACCCCCGTATTTACCACGGACTCCAAGACTTACAGACTCAGGCACGTGGTATCCGCCTCTCAAGACGCGATAATAGTTAATCCTACGGGAAAACTTCTGCTTCCGAAAGCCGAAAAAACCGCGGTAAAAGCTCTCGAAGGAACGGTAATGACCCCCGCCATATCCACAGAACTCCCCTACGGAAACATTTACGGCGAAGCGCCCGCCGATTACAGCTTCCTTCTCGGAAGAAAACTAAAATACGAAGTAGCCGACATCAGCAGATCGTTCGTCCTCATGGCAGGCACGCTTATAACAGACAGAGTGATCGCCAACGCGAGGAAAGCAGGCAAAATAGCCGACCTCGTTACGAAAAGCTCGTAACGCGAATTCGTAACTTATGTTTTAACGGAAGCGGCGGCGTACGGAGTATGTCGCCGCTTTCTTTATGTGGCGTAACGGCTTGTCTTACGCGATGCGCCTTACGTAAACTTCGCTGCGCCGAGGCTTTACGCAAACGAAAACGGCAACGGTGAACGTTGCCGTTTGAACTATGTTACGGATTTCCGTAACATATCCGTAACGGTTACGGACGGGTTACAGACGGTTACGGACAGCCGCTGAGATCAGATCCTCCTGAACTCGTTGCAGTCGCATTTCATACAACTGCCCGGCGCGCTTTCGCCCTCGTGTATCGCACCGCAATTCTTGCATTTGTATCGGTTAAGCGCCTTGTTGCACCCGCAAGACGCGCTTTCGCTCATGTTACCTGCTTCCATTCTTCCCGAGGAACAGTTCTTCGTAGCCGAGCTACGGGCGTTACTCGCGCCGCTTCCGCTTTCGCTCATGTTACCCGCTTCCATTCTTCCCGAGGAACAGTTCTTCGTAGCCGAGCTACGGGCGTTACTCGCGCCGCTTCCGCTTTCGCTCAT
>CALVNM010000049.1 GCA_944349735.1 uncultured Clostridia bacterium
CCGAAGATATCGTCGAATTCGTCGAAAAGGAGGTCAAATAATATGGCTACCGTATTCAAGAAAACCAAAATGCTCACCGACGTTCCTTTCCATTACTGCCCCGGCTGCACTCACGGCATCGCGCACAGGCTTGTCGCGGAGTGTCTCGAGGAGATCGGATGCGAAGGTAACGTCGTAGGTATAGCTCCCGTAGGTTGCGCGGTGTTCGCGTACAACTATTTCAACGTCGACATCCAGGAAGTCGCTCACGGCAGGGCGCCCGCCGCGGCTACCGGAGTCAAGAGGACTCATCCCGACACGATAGTATTCGCGTATCAGGGCGACGGCGACCTCGCCAGCATCGGTACCGCCGAGATAGTTCACGCGGCGGCTCGCGGCGAAAATATCACCGTTATATTCATCAACAACGCCATTTACGGAATGACCGGCGGTCAGATGGCGCCCACCACGCTCATCGGACAGAAATCCACCACTTCCCAGCAGGGCAGAACGGTTCCGCTCAACGGCAACCCCATAAAAGTCTGCGAAATGCTTTCCACCCTCGACGGTCCCGCTTACATAGCGCGCGCGGCTCTCTGCGATCCCTCCAACGTCGCGAAAGCGAAGAAAGCCATTAAACGCGGCTTCGAAATGCAGATGCAGAAGAAAGGCTTTTCGCTCATCGAGCTCCTTTCCACCTGCCCCACCAACTGGGGAATGACTCCCGTGCAGGCTACCGATTACGTCAAAGAGAATATGACAAAACAGTTCCCGCTCGGAGTATTCAAGGACATCGACAAAGAGAGCAAGTAGTCCGGATTTTACGGTCTTTACAAAGTGAATATAAGAGGTATATAATAGATATGGAAGAAAAAATCATAATAGCGGGATTCGGCGGACAGGGCGTATTGAGTCTCGGACAATTCATAGCTTACGCCGCGATAGCCGACGGCAAAGAGGTCACCTGGCTTCCCAGTTACGGACCGGAAATGCGCGGCGGCACCAGTAACTGCAGCGTGGTAGTCTGCGATAAACAAGTGGCAAGTCCCATCGTGGCGCATCCCGACTGCCTGATAGCGATGAACAAACCCAGCCTTTACAAGTTCTCGGACAAAGTTAAGGCGGGCGGAACTATTATAGTAAACAGTTCGCTCATCCCCGACAAAGTGGAGAGAACGGACGTCAACGTGGTGTATATCGACGCGGCGGCGCTCGCAATGGAAGCGGGCAACGCCCGCACCGCCAATATAGTGGTGCTCGGCGCGTATATCGGAATGAGCAAGCTCTTCCCGAAAGAAACCGTCAAGAAGATGATCGAGGCTAAATTCGCCAATAAACCGAAGGTCATCCCCGCCAACCTCAAGGCTTTCGAACTCGGTTACGCCACTGCCGCGAAATAACGGCGCGCGTTTAACGCGAATAAACTGAAATAAGGAGAATCCCTATATGGCGTTTTTTACGGAAATAGGCATACTGTTTACCGGAATGACCGTGCCGGCGCTTATCGCGCTCATACTCGGATTCGTCTTTGTGGTGATCGAGATATTTCAACCCGGTTTCGGCATATTCGGCATCGTCGGCGGCATACTGATTACGTTGGGTATAGTGCTTCGCGCGCTTGTCGGGGACGGTAACGTGTTCGCGCAGGTGTTCCTGCTGATCTTTTTCGAAGCGGTAGGCATACTGATAGCGTTCCTTGCGCTTATCCTCACGGCGAAAAAGGGCTGGCTCAAGCGTTCGCCGCTTATAGAGTCAGGCACCGCCGTGGCTGTCGCGCGCTCCGAAGGGACTGCGGATTACAGCGACCTTATCGGAAGTACGGGCGTAGCGACTACCGACCTCAAACCCGTCGGCAAAGCGCGTATAGGAGATAAGATAGTGGAAGTCGTTTCCGACGGATTCTATATTTCCAACGGCGAACCCGTCAAGGTAGTGGCGGTCGAAGGTTCGAAAATTTCCGTCGAAAGAGCGGAATAAAATAAACTTTAACGGAGGAATTGAATATGCCTGGATGGGGTATAGCACTCATAGTGATAGCGGTACTCGCCATAGTACTCGCTTTCATTTTGGTACCGTTCAACATCTGGTTCCGCGCCCTCGTGTCAGGCGCTCCCGTATCCATATCGAGACTCGTGGGAATGAGGCTCAGGAAGATAAAAGTGGCGATGATAGTGGACGCATACATCACCGGTAAGAAAGCGGGACTCGACATCGATATAGCGACTCTCGAAACGCATTATATGGCGAAAGGCGACGTTATCAAGGTCGTCAACGCGCTTATATCGGCGCACAGCGCGAATATAGAACTCACGATTCAGACGGCGATGGCGATAGACCTCGCGGGACGCGACGTGCTGAATGCGGTCAAAGTTTCTGTCAATCCTAAAGTGATAGAAACTCCGATGATAAGCGCGATAGCGAAAGACGGTATAGAGTTGCGCGCCAAGGCGCGCGTGACCGTGCGTGCGAACATTGCTCGTCTTATCGGCGGAGCCGGTGAAGAGACTATTATTGCCCGCGTAGGCGAAGGCATTGTCACGACGATAGGCTCTGCGGAAGAGCATAAAGCGGTTCTCGAGAATCCCGACAGCATTTCGCGTAAAGTACTCGAGAAAGGCTTGGATTCCGGGACTGCGTACGAGATACTGTCCATCGATATAGCGGACGTGGACGTCGGCAGGAATATCGGAGCGCAGCTCCAGATGGATCAGGCGGAAGCCGACAAACGCGTGGCGCAGGCAAAAGCGGAAGAGCGCAGGGCGCTTGCAGTTGCCCAGGAGCAGGAAATGAAAGCGCGCACGCAGGAAATGCGCGCGGCGGTCGTTGCCGCCGAAGCGGAGGTGCCGAAAGCGCTCGCCAACGCTCTCAACAACGGCAAAATGGGAGTAATGGACTATTACAACATGCTTAATCTTCAGGCGGATACCGCGATGCGTAACGGTATAAGTGGCGATCTCAAGGGCGAACATCCCACCGACGGAGGCAAGAAGTAATGTCCGCTCATAAGCATCCGATCGGTCCGGAATCGGTAGCCGTCACGGAGAAGGCGGTCACCGTTACCGCGGCGGGAAGCGAAGGTTGCGCCGAACATTATAACGAGCGCACGATAGCTACCGACGCCAATTACGACGCACATTCCGACGACATGTCGTGGCTTGCCAGAGATTGCGCGCGGGCAATCGTACTCGGCGAGGCGTTATCCGAACCGCTGTGCAAGAGACCGTTCGGTAACAGGAGAAGATGATTCAGGAAGGGCTGTCGCGGTATGCCGCGACAGCCCTTTTTCGTTAAATCGTTTCAAACGATTCACGGCGGAAACAGGTTCTTAAAATTTAAGTTTCGGATACCTTTCCGCGATATACGTTAGATAAAGCGGCAATTCGATACGGGCGAAAAACTTGTCCGTATCATATATAAACACCGAGGAGATAAGTATGAGGAAAGCAGGAGTTTTGTTGCCCGTGAGTTCTCTGATGGGCGAGTACGGCATAGGCGATTTCGGAGCGAGCGCCAGATATTTTGCAGATTACATAAAGCGAATAGGTTTCAAGATATGGCAGATACTGCCGATAACTATTTTAGGGCTCGGCAATTCGCCGTACAGCGGCGTAAGCGCATTTGCCGGCAACGCGTTACTTATCGACATAACGCAGCTTCCGGAGCGTCTTATAAGCCGCGAGGAACGCGAGGAATGCAAGATATATTCTCCTTACAGAGTGGATTACTTCGGCGTTCGCACAAAGAAAATGGTAGCTTTGCGCCGTGCAGCAACCCGTCTCAACGAGGAAGACAAAGCCGCGATTGCCGCGTTTGCGAAAGAAAACGCCTTCTGGCTCGAAGATTACGCTCTCTATATGGCGATACGCGACGAGACCGGCAAGGAATGGGGCGAATGGGAAGACGATCTCAAGTTCAGGAAGAAACACGCTCTTTCCGCCGCGCGCGAAAGACTCGCCGCAGACGTATTGTATTACGAATTCGAACAGTATCTCTTCTATACGCAGTGGGCTAAGCTCAAGGAGTATGTCAATTCCTTGGGCGTCGAGATATTCGGGGACATGCCGATATACGTGGCGTACAATTCCCCCGACGTGTGGGCTAATCCCTCGAATTTCAGACTCGATAAGCACCTTAAACCCACCGAAGTCGCGGGAGTTCCGCCCGATTATTTCGCAAAGGACGGGCAGCTCTGGGGCAATCCTCTCTACAATTACGAGGCAATGGAAAAGACGGGATATGCCTGGATGACCGAACGCATCGCGCATAATCTCAAGATGTACGATATACTCCGTATAGATCATTTCCGCGGACTTTGCGAATACTGGGCGGTGCCCGCAGACGCCGAAACGGCGAAAGAGGGTAAGTGGAGAACGGGTCCCGGAATGAAGCTCTGGAAAGCCGTGCGCAAGCGCGTCAAAGATCCGCAGATAGTGGCGGAGGATCTCGGTATCATCGACGACAAGGTCGTTAAGTATCTCGAAGAAACGGGCTTCCCCGGAATGAGAGTGTTGCAATTCGCGTTCGACGGATTGAAGGACAACCCGCATCTTCCCTATAATTATCCGATAAATACCGTGGCGTATACCGCGACGCACGACAACAATACTTCTTTGGGCTGGTTGTATACGCTCGATCACGGCACGCTCGACAAGGTGCTCGAATTCATCGACGTGAGCCATTCGGAATGGGGCGAAGGCGGAAGACACTGCAAGAGCACTCAGGCAATGGCGCGCGCCGTGGCGGCAAGTTCCGCCCGCACGGTGATATTCCCTTTACAGGATCTTACGGGATACGGCGGAGATACAAGGCTCAACGTGCCGGGGACTCCCGAAGGCAACTGGGAATTCCGCGCAACACTGGCGACGCTTGAAGATATAGACACTGATTTTTACAGGAAACTGCTCGATATTTACGGCAGGAACTGAACGGAAGGGCAGTAAAATAAAACGCCTTCGCCGTAAACGGCGAGGCAATAACCGTCTAACCAATCGAATACCCGAGCGTGTACGTTCGGGTTTTTCAATACTTCGGGAAGGGGAGTGCCGCTCGCTTTCGCGTAGGCTTCCGCAGAGCAGAAATATTCAAAAAATTCCTTTAAGTTATTTGTTTTTACGCCGAAACGCTCTGAAATTCTCAAAAGTTCCGCGTCGTCGCGGAGCTTTTCGATATCGATACCGCACGGCTTGTCGGAGATCGCCACGGCGTTGAGTTCTCCGGAGTCCGAGGCGCTGACGAATACTTTACGCGCTGTTCCTTCGAGCAACGGCGCGCCGCTTGCGGCGTGAACGTAGCGCACGCGCGCGGAGTCGTAACCGTGCATATCCGCATATACGCCGTACAGAGCTACGGCGGTGTCCGCGACGGTATATTTACTTTTATCCGAAATAGAAATCAAAATCATCGCTCAAAGCAAAATGATAGGAGTCGGAAAGGGCGTCGAAACTGGCGCGGATTATGTCTTCGGACACGCCGACTGTCTTCCATACGTGTCTGCCGTCGGTAGTTGTGATGAGAACGCGCACGGCGGCACCGGTAGCGGATCGGGGATTGATGACCCTGACCTTGTAGTCGATAAGGCTTACTTTATCTATTGAAGGGAAGAAGTTGAGCATGCAGGCTCTCATCGCTTTGTCGAGAGCGTGTACGGGTCCCAATCCCTTCGCGGAAGCGGAGCGCGTCACGTCGCCCACGCGTATCGTGGTCGTTGCGGTGCATTCCGGTTCGTCGGACGTATTCGTGACGGAGTATCCCACCGGTTCGAAACGCGTGACGTCCCGATCGAGTATCTTACCTGCGAGGATCACGAAGCTTGCTTCGGCGGCTTCGTAAGTGTAGCCCATGTCTTCGCGTTCCTTCAGCGCGCGAGCTATGCGTTTGAGACCCTCGGTATTTTTGGCAATATCGGGGAAGAAGGGTTGAAGCTTTGCTATAAGAAGATGTTTCCCCGCTTCTTTCGAGAGAAGGAGCTGCCTTCTGTTGCCTACAGTAGCGGGGTCTATATGTTCGAAACTGCCCCCTGACTTCAGCACTCCGTCGGCATGCAGACCCGCTTTGTGCGCGAATGCGCCCGCGCCTACGTACGGGAAGGAATCGGGAATCGAGACGTTGGATATTTCCGCCACGGTGCGCGCGATAGGGGTGAGAAGCTTGAGATCTATACCTTCGGCATATCCTTCTTCCGCAAGGAGAGGAAGGAGAGTGGAGAGATTGGCGTTACCGCATCTTTCTCCGATACCGAGCAAAGTTCCCTGCACGTGAGTGGCTCCCGCCTGTACTGCGCTCAGCGTGCAGGCGACCGCAAGACCTGTGTCGTTATGGGTATGGATACCTATGCGCACTTCGGGGAAGCGTTCTACGACGCGAGCCGTCACGTCGCGTACTTCGTCGGGCAGCGTGCCTCCGTTGGTGTCGCACAGAGTAAGTATATATGCGCCTCCTCGTACGGCGGCGTAAAGGGACTCGAGAGCGTATCCCGCGTCGTGCCTGTAACCGTCGAAGAAATGTTCGGCGTCGAAAATGACGTTTTTACCGTTTGCGACAGCATAGGCGACGGATTCCTCGATTATACGGAGATTTTCTTTAAGATCCGTTTTGAGTACGTCTCTTACCTGTCTCGCGTCGGCTTTGCCGACTATCGTGAGAGTAGCGGTGGGACAGGAAACTAACGCACGGAGAGCTTCGTCCTCGTCGGGGCGCAGACCTTTCTTGCAGGTCATCCCGAACGCGACGGGTTTCGAGCGCAGAGAAGAGGGGATAATACGGGAAAGCTTCTCGGCTGCGGGATCGAATCCGGGCGCGCCGTATTCCACGTATTGCACTCCGAGCGCGTCGAGCGCCGAGATCACGTCGAGTTTGTCCACCGAAGAATAGCTTATTTGTTTATGCTGCGCTCCGTCGCGCAAGGTTGTATCGAGTACGTCGACTTTCATCGGGTTCAACTCTCTCTGAGACAGCCGCTTCCGCGCTGGAGAGCGGACGATCCGCTGCGCGCCATTTCGATTATGCCGTAAGGACGGAGCATGTCGATGAAGCTGTCGAGTTTGTCGGCTTTGCCGGTAAGCTCGAGAGTCATGCTGGACGAAGTTATGTCTACGGTCTTGGCTTTATAGATGGTATTGAGGTCGGCGATCTCCGGTATCTGCGTCTTGTCGCAACGGATCTTGATAAGCAGAAGTTCGCGCAACACGCTGTCGCTCGTGTTGAGTTCGACGAGTTTTACTACTTCGGCTTGCTTTCCGAGTTGCGCCTGTATCTGTTTGAAAGTTCTGTCGTCCGCCTTAAGCTCTATAGTCATGCGCGAATAACGCGCGTCTTCCGTAGCGCATACCGACAAGGAATCGATGTTGTATCCGCGCCTGGCGATTAGTCCCGATATGCGGCTCAATACGCCGGCTACGTTTTCTACGAGCATGGATAGATAATGTTTGTCCCGACTGACCATATTATATACCTCGCTTCTGAGATGTGATTATCCTCTTATTTTGACGTCGTAAACGTGTACGCCTTTCTTTTCCGAATTCAGAAGGGCGGTTATATTGCGCGCGGAGACCCGCTTTCCTTCCGCTCCGAAGGCGCGCGCGAGCAAAGCGTAATTTATGTGCGGAGTAGCCGTGACCTCGTCGCCGCATCCGTCCGTACGCGTCCGTTCCAGGTTCTTGATCATACCGAGTTCGCGGTTGTTGGCGATGACTATACTGATATTCAGTCCCGCGTGTACCGCGGTGGCAAGCTCGTTTATATTCATGTTGAAAGAGCCGTCGCCCGTAAAAAGTATGCCGCGTTTACCTGTAGCGGTCACCGCGCCTATCAACGCGGGAAGACCGAATCCCATTGTCCCGAGACCGAGACTGGAAATTATCTCGCAGTACGGCTTGGCTTTAAGAGCCTTAAGCATTGCTATCTGATGATTGCCTACGTCGGTAGCGACGAGCGTATCGGCGAGATCGGCGGAGGCAACCGTTTCCGCAAGACGCGTAATCCCGTCAGTCGCTTTAGGACGGGCTGGAGGGGCATACCATTCCGAAGAGCGTTCCTTTATAAGTTCGGTAAGCTGCGGTACGGCGTCTTCGATACGGGCGCACACGGCGCAATCGGCAGGTACTATCTTATCCAGTTCCGCATTGTCTATATCTATATGAACGTATTTGCGTTTTGCGGGTTTGGAGTGCATTTTATCCGAAAAACGGGTACCCAAAGCAAGGATAACGTCCGCAGAAGCATATAACTTATTATATCTGCGCGGAGCGCAACTTCCGACGGCGCCTATGAGACGGGAAGAGTCTGTCGTCCCCGTACCGCGGAGAGTGGTGAAAACGGGAGCGCGCAATTTATCCGCAAGCTCGGCTACGGCTATACCGGCGCCGCCCGCGCCGCCGCCGACAAGGATCGCGGGTCGCTCCGCTCCGTTGAGTATCTCGGCAGCTTCGGCTAATGCCGACGCGTCCGCTACGGGACAAGGATAGACGGGCGTACCGAGACAGAGATATTCCGTCTCGTCGAGCAGAACGTCGTAAGGTATATCGATAAGGACCGGCGCCGTTCTTCCCGACACGGCGAGCGCGTATGCCTTTTTGATCTCTCGTTCGAGTTCGTTCACGTTTTTGACGATGTGAGCGTATTTGGTGACAGGCGTCACTATTCCCGTGATGTCTACTTCCTGAAAGGAGTCCTTGCCGAGTTTATAAGTGGGGACGTTGGCGGTTATCGCAAGCAGGGGAACGGAATCCATGTACGCCGTGGCGATCCCCGTCACGAGATTGGTGGCTCCGGGCCCCGACGTGGACAGCACGGCGCATACTTTGCCGGATGCGCGTCTGTATCCGTCCGCGGCGTGAGCGCCGCATACTTCGCTTGTCGGCACGACCAGACGTATCGGGGCGTGCTTCAACGCTTCGAATACGGGCATGGCATAATTGCCGGTATATCCGAATACCGTGTCGATACCGAGATCTTCAAGCGTTTTTACGACTGTCTGCGCTCCGCTTAATTTCATGCTTCCTCTGTACAGAAGCCGACATGTGTCGGCAAAATAGTATTTTGTATTATATCACACGAATCAAGAATAAATCAACCATATTGCCCGTAAGCCCGAGCATAATTCGGCGGCAGCACGGAATAGCGCGGTATGGGGCGGAATACGCCGCATACAGTATAAATTCATTCCGAAATCTCTTGTCATTCACTTTAATGTAATATATAATATTATGGAATGCGTCGCGCATACTTTATTCGTGACGCGCACAGCAGTACATACGGACGGAGAAAATGATGAAAAGATCGATCGTTTTGATTCTACTCATAGCCGTTGCGGCGACAGCGTGCGGACTGCTTTCCGCTTGTAAAGACGATAACAACGACGACGTGAACGTCGGCGCTTATAACGTGAAAATCCCTTCCGTAACGCTCCCGGCGGATCTTCCGCAGAACGCTCTTACGATAGAGTGGCTCGATTCGGACGGTAACTCCACGGAATTCATCAGAAACAGACCTACGGTAATAATTTTCCACGGCGCGAGCGATTACGACAACGTGTTCACCACCAATCTTAATGCCGACGTGTATTCCGCTTCCGGAGTGCTGAGTACTTCGGTCACGAATTTCCACCCCAATCTGAGTTACTACTGGACGAGACAGCAATTCAATATCGGCGTCTTCCATTACGAGAACTTCGCCGACGACACGCTCCCCAACGTCAACGCGAAGATTTATAACGCTTCCCGCATGACGTATATTAACAAAGACGGCAACAGCGTCACGTCGGCTGCGCCCTTCAACCTTACCGAAGCTTTCGTGGCGGCGTGGCTCAAGACGGATTCCGAGGCGCTCAAAGGTACGGGCGTCGAAAAAATGATGGAGATTCGTTTCACCGGAGTGGGCGTAGGAGTCAATCTCGCTCTCTCTTGCGCGGATTATCTCGAGGAACTGTACAATAAGGAACTGATCGGTTCCGAATTTCTACCCAACAGAATAGACATTCTCAATCCCTATTTTTCCAACATCGGGGATTCTACGGTGATCGATTACAGAGAGCAGACCACTCTGGGTTCCGCGCTTACGTATAATTCCGCGATAGTCGATAAACTCGCCGGATACGGCGTAGTAATGGATATGGTGGAATCCGACGACCATTTCTATTCGAGCTACGGCGCGAACTATACCGGTATAGAAGAGCAGACCGACGGCGTGGTATGGACGGAAGAGGGCGATTCGGGCGCCTATCTCAGAATAAAGCGCAACGTGGCTTATCTCGAATTCAGGGAGAGCTTCTCTTCCAAGTATCCGTCCACTTACGTGAACGAAGCGTTTGCGGGAGATACCGCGGTGCTGCATTGGTTCCTTTACTCGGTTAACGGCTCCGATTCTTCGTCGGTGACCGCACAGACGGGTACCGACCTGAAAGCCATGCTCGACGGTCTCAATTATCCCGGCGTAATAACGTCCACTTCCGTAAAATACGGGATTTCTGCCTGGACGCCTACGGTATATCTGCGTGCGGTAAGAGGAGTAAGCTACGAGATGAAGCGTTACAATTCATCGTCCTCCGCCACTACAAAGTATTCCGAATACACCATGACTTCTTTCCAGGCGGAAGCGTATCAGATATCCGACCTTACGATGGATAAGATGTATTCGGTATGCGGCTATATCTACGAAGCCGCGGACGAATATTCACCCTACGTCGATCTCAGAAGAGATCATCTCCTCGGAGGTGTTACGGTTAATCTGGTAGCGACCAAGACGGACAGCCCTAAGCGTACGTTCACCGTGACTACCTCGCGCGACGGATTCTATATATGCAACATCGGTAAGGAAAATATAGGCTATACCGTGGCGGTCAGCGTGGAAAAGCCCTCCAACAAGTACGCCACGCTCGCTACGTCGAATCCTACTAAGACCAATTTCGCCAACGTTACCCGCAATTCGATACTCACGGATTCGGGAGCTTCGGAGGCGATGAGTTCCACCGAAAATACCAATTTCTTCGTGGCTGTATACAACGGAGGACTTGTGCGTCAGTTCTGAGACGCGGTATCCGAAAATTGGGTATTGCAATTCTCCCGCACGGGTGCTATAATATAGACACTGGGATATGCGTTAGGTTAAGAAGATTTTTAACCCTAACAATCAAAAGGGCTTACGCGTTCGGCTCATAATGTCAAGCCCCCCGAGTGATCTCGATGCCAGGGGAAGACAAAAGGGAGCGACAGTTCGCCCACCTGCACAAATGCGGGTTTGTTAATCCTTAATTCTAACGGTATTCCGGT
>CALVNM010000050.1 GCA_944349735.1 uncultured Clostridia bacterium
GGTGCGTTACGCAAGACTTATAGAGCTTGCTCCCGCGGCGCTCACGGAGTGCGCCGCGAAATACGTGGAAATTTACGCCGAGGCATATCCCGAGCTTAGCGCTAATCGCGAAAGAATAATGTCGGAGCTCGACAAAGAAATAGGTAAATTCGACGTAACGCTTCAGCAGGGGCTCAAGGAATTCGACAAACTTCTCAAATACATTCAAGACAAGCGAATGAGCGGCAAGGCGGCGTTCAGGCTGTACGACACGTACGGATTCCCGATAGAAATGACCTTGGAGCTTGCCCGCGACAACGGTATTACCGTAGACGTGGAAGGCTACGAGCGGGCGTATAACGAGCATCAGCAGAAGTCCAAAGCGGGCGCGGAGCAAAAATTCAAGGGCGGTCTCGCGGACTCGAGCGAAGCGACGACCAATCTGCATACTGCTACGCACATACTGCTTGCGGCGTTGAGGAAGGTTACGGGAGACGAAACCGTAATGCAGAAGGGCAGCAACATAACTCCCGAGAGGTTGAGGGTGGACTTCAATTTCCCGCGTCCGCTCACGCCCGAGGAAATCAAAGCCGTCGAGGCGGAAGTGAACGGCGTTATCGAGGCGGGCATAGACGTGGTCTCCGAGGAAATGAGCGTGGAAGCGGCTCGAGCCGCGGGCGCCATAGGGGTATTCGGAGACAGGTACGGCGAGACCGTCAAGGTTTACACGATAGGGGACTACAGCAAGGAGATATGCGGCGGACCGCACGCGAAAAACACCCGCGATCTCGGTAAATTCGTCATCACCAAGGAGCAATCCTCCTCTGCGGGCGTAAGAAGAATAAAGGCGGAACTTAAAAAATAAAGCGATTCGCGCCGAATAAATTTATTTAAAAAATTAAATCCGATTTAACGTAACGACCGCGCCCGCTTTAACGGGCGCGGTCTCATCTATATCCGGCCTGCGTTAACCGAAATATTGCAGGCTCTTTTTCTTCGTCGAACGCTGTAAAAGCGTAATTTTTTCGAGCCATTTTTTTGCTTCCGGCTCCGCGGCGGGGTATTCGCGGGCGTATTTGTCGAGAGATCGCAGCGCCTTGTCGCAAGCCGCCGCCACCGACGTCATTGCCTCGCCGTCGTTTCGTATATCGTAGAATTTAAGTTTGATGCCTTGCTCCGCGAACCAAACCGTCATTTTCGACAAAGCCTGAGGTTCGCGGTTTTCCGCTTCCAACGCTTCGTTTATTTTCTTACCGATCACTTCGTGCTCGGCGGCGGCTTTGAGCAAAAATTGCTTCGCTTCCTCGCCGCTTACGTAATTCGCCATGGAATTAAGGGCGTTTTTGCCCATCACGGCGCCTTTTGCGCAGTTTACCATAAGTGCGTAACTCTGTTCGTTCATGTCTCCTCCGTGCATTTAGTATTTTTGTAAAATGGTTTTTTATTCCCGTTGGATAAAATTCGCGTTTCCGATTTTTTCGACTAATCCTTTTTGCGTATTTACATTTTCGCCGTTTGGATTTATAATTATTACGATTATAATTTACACGCGCCGCGCGCGCACGGAGGAGCTAAATGGAAAACGATAACTTGGTACCCGCAACGGACGCCGTTCAGACATCAGACGCAGGCACGAGCCCCGCTCCCAAGAAAAAATTCATAGGCAAACGCGAATTCCTTATGTTCGGCATCGCAGCCGGCGGTCAGGGAATGATCTACGCCACGATGTCCAGTTACATAAGCGACTTCTACATCAACGTGATGGGATTGCCGCTCGTATTCGTGTTGCTGTTGATGCTGCTCGCCCGCGTATGGGACGCCGTCAACGATCCGATGATGGGCGTTATCGTTGATAAATGCACCACGCCGTGGGGTAAAATGAAACCCTACGTCCTTTTCACGGCTTTGCCGATAGCGGCGCTGACGTTCCTTATGTTCTTCTCGCCGCCCGGGCTTAACAGTACCGAACTTATGGTATACGCGGCGTTCGTGTACGTGGGCTGGGGAATGATTTATACCGTTTCGGACGTGCCGTTCTGGTCGATGCCCAACGTCATGACACCCGATCCCGCGGAACGCGCCAATACCATTTCCTTCGGCAGAACGGTGAACGGTATAGGCTCGGCGGTGCCGATGGTGCTTTTCGCGGTGCTTTCCTGGATACCGTTTTTCAGCGGCGAAAGCTCGCTCGAAGCCGAAAAAATCAAATATATCGTCATGGCAGTGACCGCTTCGGTGATAGGGATAGCGCTTTTCGTGACGAGCTATTTCACGACGAAAGAGCGCGTGCAGATACCCGCTAAACCCAGAAGGGACAAGAGCGAACCCAATATGCTCAAGCGTATTTTCAACTGCAAGCCGCTTATGCTCGTCGTCATAATGGGCGTATTGTCGAGCGGAAGATATATGATGCAGGCGGCGGCGGTACACGTCGCGCGTTACGCTTTCTATATCGGACCTTCGCTCGAAGGATTGACGGGAACCGCACTTCAGGAAGCCTTAAAAGCGAGTGTGGGTACCGTATCCACGATATTCCAGATATGTTCCGCTATCGGTATGTTCGGCTCGATGCTCATAATGCCGCTGCTCTACAAGAAATTCAATTATAAACAGATAGTTATAGCCACGTGCGTCGCCGGCTTTGTCGCGAGCGTGTGCACCACCGTGATAGGCGCGTGCAGTATTTACACCGCCGCCAACTGGCTCGTATATCTGCTCATACCGTTCATCATCATTCAGTGCGTACCGCTCGGCGCGCTCAACATAACTTCTTACGCGATGATAGGCGACAGCCTCGATTATCTCGAATGGAAGACCGGTTTCCGCGACAACGCGTTGGGTTCCGCTTGCCAGTCCTTCGTCAATAAGCTCGGCAACGCGCTTGCGACCACTTTCATCGTGATAATGTACATTATCGTCAATATCGATCCCGCGCAATCGGTGGCGCAGGACGCGATCAAGGCGGTGACCGAGATGTCCAACGGGCAACGTTTCGGAATGTTCGCGCTCGTGTCGATAGTACCCGGAGTAAGCCTTATCCTCTGCGCGATACCGATATTCTTCTACGACCTTACGGGAGCGAAAAAGGAGAAGATAACTGCGGAGCTCGCCGCAAAACGCGCCGAACTCGGTATCGAGATAGAAGCCTGAAATAAAATGCGGTTCAGCTTTAAGCGACCGAAAGGAGTATACAGATATGTTCTTATATCCTAAATTCAAGAACGGCAAACAGGAATTGACGCGCGCATACGGCAAGACTGCCGTATCGATGATGAATATCACCGTGTACAGGCTCAAGGCGGGCGAGGAGCTCGAAATAGCCGAGCCGGGAATGGAAACGGCGTTACTGATACTCGAAGGCAACGTCACGATGTATTGCGAAGATAAGGAGTTTTCTCTGAAGCGTAAAAGCGTATTCACGGAACTTCCCGCATGTTTGCACGTCAGCAAGGACGTTGCCGTCATAGTGAAGGCGAACGCCGCGAGCGAAATACTCGTGCAGAGCACCGAGAACGAAAAGGTATTCGCAACGAGGTTTTTCCGTCCCGAAGACTGCGTGAGTTTCGTAAGCTGCGAAGGGCGCTGGGAGAATACCGCCGTGCGCGACGTTGTGGATATCATCAATATCAAGAATTCTCCTTATTCCAATATGGTGCTCGGCGAAGTTTACGCCAGACAGGGCAGGTGGTGGAGTTATATCCCGCACGATCATCCGCAACCCGAAGTATATTATTACAAATTCGAACGCCCCGAAGGCTTCGGCGCCTGCTTTATCGGCGACAAGGCATATACCGTGAAAGACGGCAGCGTGGGTATTTTCGAGGGCGGTAAAACGCACGCGCAGGTGACCGCTCCGGGATATCCCGAATATTGTTGCTGGATGATAAGGCATCTTCCCGGCGACCCTTGGGACAATACCCGCACCGACAAGCCCGAATATTCGTGGCTTCTGGACCTTCCTTTAAGCGGAAAATAAAATCGCACAGTTCAAATAAACAAATTCAGGAGTGATTATGAATAAGACCGTAAGACTTTCGGTAGGCGAAGCGATAGTAAGATTTCTGGACAACCAGTACGTATCCTTCGACGGTAAAGAGGAGAAGTTCGTGGAAGGCGTATTCACCATATTCGGGCACGGATGCGTGCTCGGGATAGGCGAAGCGCTCGCCATGAGTAAACATTCTCTCAAAGTTTATCAGGGAAAAAACGAACAGGGCATGGCTCACGTTGCGATGTCTTACGCAAAACAGAATAATCGTCGTAAGATACTTCCCTGTATTTCGAGCATAGGACCCGGAGCGGCGAATATGGTGACGGCGGCGGCTTGCGCCACCGTCAATAACGTGCCGTTGCTCCTTTTCCCCGGTGACGCTTTCGCTTCGAGAAGACCGGATCCCGTGCTTCAGCAGGTGGAGCAATCATATTGCCCCATGACGACTACGAACGACGCATACCGCGCGGTCACCAAATATTTCGACCGCATTACCCGTCCCGAGGTGCTCGAAAGCGCGCTATATAACGCTATACGGGTACTTACCGACCCCGCGGAAACGGGCGCGGTATGCATAGCTCTCCCGCAGGACGTGCAGGGTGAAGTATACGACTTCCCCGCGTATATGTTCGAGAAGAAGGTAACGCGCATAGCGCGCAGGGTAGCGTCCGAAGCTGAGCTTAAAGACGCGGAAGAGGCGATACGCGCCGCGAAATATCCTCTCGTAGTGGTGGGCGGCGGCGCGAGATACTCGGAAGCGGGCGCGGCTATAGCGGAATTCTGCAGAGCCTTTAACGTGCCTTTTGCGGAAACGCAGGCGGGTAAATCCACGCTTAAAGCGAGCGATCCTTATTACCTCGGCGGGCTCGGCGTGACGGGCAACGCCTGCGCCAACTCCATAGCGGCGAAAGCAGACCTGATCATAGGTTTGGGCACCCGTTTCAGCGACTTTACGACCTCAAGCAAGACTCTTTTCGCAGGCGCGAAACAGGTCGTAACTATAAATACTTCCCTTTTCCACGCCAACAAATTGCGCGCAGTAAGTACGGTAGGCGACGTGAAAGTCAACCTCGAGAAGCTCACCGCGCGGCTTACCGGGTATAAGAGCGCTTACAAGGACGAGATAGCTAACGCGCAAAAAGCGTGGGACAAGGAAATGGCGCGCCTTACCTCCATAGAATTTTCCGAAGACCTCGTGCCCGAAGTGAAAAACATGACGGCCACGACGCTTAAGGACTTTCGCGAGGCGAGCGGAGCAGAGCTGGCGCAGACGACCGCATTGGGCATTATCCGCGAAACGATTCCCGCGGACGCAATAATAGTGGGAGCGTCGGGTTCGCTTCCCGGTTGCCTCCAGCGCATGTGGGCTACGGACTCCTTATATTCCTATAATATGGAATACGGCTATTCCTGCATGGGCTACGAGATAGCCGGAGCGTTGGGCTCAAAGCTCGCTTCTCCCGATAAAGAGGTCTACGCCATGGCGGGAGACGGCTCCTATCTCATGCTCCATTCCGAAATGGTCACCGCGGTGCAGGAAGGCAGGAAGATCAACGTGCTTCTTTTCGACAACGGCGGTTTCGGCTGTATCAACAATCTGCAGATGGGTAAGGGTATAAATTCTCTCGCGACCGAATTCCGTTACGGTGCGGAAGCGGGTACGCCCTTCGTTCCCGTGGATTACGCGATGAACGCGAGAGCATACGGTTTCGAAGCGTATACGGCGCATACTCCGGAGGAACTCCGCGCAGCCCTCAAAGCGTCGCTCGAAAGCGAGAAATGCACGCTTATCGACATTAAAGTGCTGCCCAAGACGATGACCGACGGATACGAAGGCGGTTGGTGGCAGACGGGGCTTACGTACGCTCCGCGCAACGATAAGCAGCGCGCGGCGCTCGACGAGCTTAACGGTTATATAGGTAAATAAACAGGTGAACGCCGTCCTCTCACGCGCTCTGCGCGCGGGCGGGCGTATAATAAAAAGGAGACTTTATGTTAGACAAGAAAAAAATCAAACTGGGTATCGCACCCATAGGCTGGACGAACGATGATATGCCCGATCTGGGCGCGGAAAATACCTTCGAGCAATGCGTGAGCGAAATGGCGCTCGCGGGCTTCAAGGGCACGGAGATAGGCAATAAATATCCCACTAAGATAAACACTCTTCGCCGCGCGCTCAATTTAAGAAAGCTGAAGATAGCGAATTCGTGGTTCTCGACTTATCTTATCACGCAACCTTTCTACGAAGTGGAAGCGGAATTCCATAAGAAATGCAAGTTCCTGAAAGCCATGGGCGCGAAAGTGATAGGCGTAAGCGAGCAGTCCTATTCGATACAGGGCAAGGACGTTCCCGTATTCGAAGGCAAATACGTGATGAACGACAAGGAGTGGGATACATTCACCGACGGGCTCAATCATCTGGGCGAGATAGCGCGCGACTGGTACGGCATTTCGCTTACATATCATCATCACATGGGCACGGTAGTGCAGACCGCCGCCGAGATAGACAGGATGATGGCGAATACCGATCCCGCGCTCGTGAGCCTACTTTTCGACTCCGGGCATCTTGCGTATTGCGGCGAAGACTATATGACCGTGCTTCGTAAGTACATCGGACGTATCAAGCACGTTCACCTTAAGGATATCCGTCCCGATGTGATAGCCGAAGTCAAACGCGAGAAATTAAGCTTCCTTCAGGGCGTAAGGAAGGGTACGTTCACCGTACCCGGGGACGGCGCCATAGATTTCGCGCCTATATTCGACGTCATCGGAAATTCCGATTACACGGGTTGGCTGCTCGTCGAAGCGGAACAGGATCCCGCCATCGCCAATCCTCTCGAATACGCCATAAAAGCGCGTAAGTACATCAAGCAGGTAGGTAAGATCTAAAAAGCCGGAAGGCAAAAAAATAAACGGAGAACTCTATTATGATAAATATAGGAATCATCGGAGCAGGCAGGATAGGTAAAGTACACGCGGAGAGCGTTACGCGCTTCGTCAAAGGCGCGACCGTCAAGGCGATAGCCGATCCTTTCATGAACGAAGCCACCGAAGCGTGGGCGAAGGAAATGGGTATACCTTGCGTGTATAAGGATTATCACAAAATTCTCGAGGACAAAGAGATAGAAATAGTGCTTATATGTTCCTCCACCGACACTCACAGCAGTATTTCGCTCGAAGCGATAGCTGCGGGCAAACACATTTTCTGCGAGAAGCCCATAGACCACGACGTCAACAAGATCAAAGAGGTCATGGACGCTTTGAAAAACTCAAAAGTCAAATACCAGGTCGGCTTCAACAGGCGTTACGACCATAACTTCCGCGCGGCGCGCGAAGCGGTGAAAGCGGGCAAGATAGGAGATATGAACGTATTGAAGATCACTTCCCGCGATCCCGGAGCGCCTCCCGTATCCTATATTAAAGTTTCGGGCGGCATCTTCCTCGACATGACGATACACGATTTCGATATGGTGAGATACATGTCGGGAGCGGAGGTCACCGAGGTCTACGCCGCGGGCGCGGTACTCGTCGATCCCGAGATCGGTAAAGCGGGCGATATCGATACCGCCGTCATCACGATGAAGCTTTCGGACGGTTCGATAGCCGTTATCGATAACTGCCGCAGGGCGAGCTACGGCTACGACCAGCGCGTGGAAGCGTTCGGCTCTTTGGGACAGGTTGCTATAGGCAACGACTCCGACTCCACCGCCGTCATAAGCGACGCGAACGGAGTCACGGCGGAGAAGCCCAAATATTTCTTCCTCGAAAGATATATGGCGGCGTATACCGCGGAAGTGGATTCCTTCATACAGGCGGTCATCAACGACACGCCTACCGAAGTGGACGTCAACGACGGGCTCCAACCGGTACTTATCGGGCTTGCCGCAAAGAGATCGGTAGCGGAGAACCGCCCCGTGACCATCAAAGAGATAGCCGAGGAATACGGTCTGTAAGCTATGCCCAATCTGTACACTCATGTCTGCTTCGGTAAAGAGGTCGCGTGTAGCCTGCCGGTAGAAGTAGCCGATGCCGTCAATGCAGAAAAAGGAGCTTACGATCTCGGATGTACCGGACCGGACTTTCTGTTCATATTGCGTGAGACGGGAATAGGAAACGTTCCCGAATATGCCGAGAAGATGCACGCGGAACACGTTTACGATGTTTTCCGCGCGCTTGCGGAATGCCTTAAAGGCAATCGCAATCCCGTTAAACTTGCCTACTCTCTGGGACTCATGAGCCATTACGTTCTCGATTTCACGTTGCATCCTTACGTATTCGAGACCGTAAAAAGTTATGCGGCGGGAGCTTTGCCGCCGGAAGGCGCACCTTACGCGCATCATCTGATAGAATCTGCGGTAGACGAGTTCTATATCTCCGGACGCGGTATGCGTAACGGACATAAGTTGAGTGCGACCCGTGCGGCAAAAGAGGAAATAGCGTCGTTGTATATGAGCGTTATAGATCCGATATTCGGCGAGAAACTGAGCGCAAGAAGCGTCAGGATAGCATATTCGCTCGTAGGCAGAGCGCTTAAACTATCGCGCGACGTAAGCGGCATGAACCGAAGAATCATCCGCGCCCTCGAAAAAATATTCATGAAGGGAAAGATGAAGTTTTCGTCTTTCGTACATCCGCCTTGCGGCTACGGAGAGATAGACTATCTCAACTATTCTCACCGCTCTTTTCCGGTAGTGCGCGGAGGACAAGAGGAGGAACCCACCGACGTTCCGGAGTTGCTGAAACGAGCTTTGCGCAGAGCTGCGGATTACATGACCGAGTTCTTTATGACGGTTAAAGGAGAAGCCGAATTGCATGAGGAGCGCTTCGGGATCAATTACGAGGGCTGTATAGTAAGATAGAGAGACATATGCGATCGATAAAAAAGGCGTTTCAAAACGAAACGCCTTTTTGCGTAAAAGATACGGTATTTATGTTCAGCGACCGGCAACTATCTTTTCCGCGACATACAATCCGTTCGCGCCCGCCTGTGCGAGTCCGCGCGTGATGCCCGCGCCGTCGCCTATGGCGTACACGTTCTCGGTTATGCGGAAATCGTTGTCAATGAAGTCGGGTTTGATCGAATAGAATTTCGCTTCCACGCCGTAAAGCAGGGTATCGTAGTTGGCAGTCCCGGGGGCTATTTTGTCGAGAGCATACACGGTGTCGATGATGTTGTCGAGCTGGCGTTTCGGTATGCACAGCCCGAGATCTCCCGCTACCGCGTTCAGTGTGGGACGCACTCTGGACTGGAGCAATCTGTGTTGATTGGAACGTCTGCCGTTAACGAGGTCGCCGAAGCGTTGAACTATGACTCCGCCGCCCGCTATCATGTTGGCAAGCTTGCAGATATGCTTTGCGTACGCGATAGGCTCGTTAAAAGGCTGAGTGAAGCGAGTAGTGGAGAGGATTGCGAAGTTGGAGTTTTCGGTCTTAAGCGCGGGATCGGAGTTTGCGTGTCCGTTCACCGTGAGCATACCGTCGTTGTTCTCGATGACGACTTCGCCGCCCGAGTTGAAACAGAACGTGCGCGTGCAGTCGCCGTGGTCGCGGGTACGGTAGAGTATTTTCGGCTCGTAGATTTTCGAGGATATGTCTTCCCAAATTATGCGCGGAAGCTCCACGCGCACGCCTATATCGACCTGGTTGTTGGTGACCTTCAGGTTGTTGCGCCTGCACCAGCTTTCGAACCATTCGGAGCCGCTTCTTCCGATGGCGAGCACGAGGTCTTTGTAGGTGAATTCGTCGCCGTTTTCGGTGTGTACCGTGCGCCCCACGAGGTCAATGTCGGTCACCGCGTTCTCCGTTACGAAATCCGCTTTTGTGGAGAGGAACTTCATAAGGTTGGACATTACCTTGAGGTTGCCGTCGGTGCCGAGGTGCTTGACCGTTGCCTGCAAGAGATAGAGATCGTGTTTAAGGCACTGTAGCTTGATTTCGTCGGAAGGGGTGTATTGCTTCTTGGTCGCGCCGAATTCGTCGAGGATATCCGCCACTTCGTTGATGTAACGCATCGTCACTTCGTTGCCGAGATAATCCTGTAGCCAGCCGCCGTATTCGGTGGTGATGTTGAATTTGCCGTCGCTGAATGCGCCAGCGCCGCCGATACCTTCCATAATGGCGCACTGTTTGCATTTGATGCATTCGTTTACAAGGTGATTGGAAATAGGGCATTTTCTCTTGTCGAGAGCCTTGCCCTTATCTATGACGAGTACCTTAAGGGCGGGCTTTTTAGTCACTATTTTATAAGCCGCCATCAATCCGCCGATACCGCCGCCTGCAATTACAACATCGTATTTCATTATACGCACCTCTCTTGATTATTTGGGTTTCGCGCCTTGTGTATTATACCATAGAAAAATTATTTTGCAAGCGTTTTGCGTACGCGCCCGCGCAGTGCGTAAGCGATTTATCTCTCGGCTTTTCGCCGTGGCCAATATAGCGTACAAATCGGACGATCTTCTTAATAACATTGTAAAGGTATCTGTTTATGTATATATAGTATCCGTAACTTCTCATTATCCGTAATAACCGAAATTTATTAGACGGCTTTGAGAAGCAGACCGGCGGGATTATGTGCGATGACAAAACAACTGAGATAAAAAAACGCTTTACAATTTCCCGATCGGGATATATAATAATACGGTAGAAGCGAGCGCAATTGACTCAGTTGGTAGAGTGCCTCCGTCACATGGAGGAAGTC
>CALVNM010000051.1 GCA_944349735.1 uncultured Clostridia bacterium
GTAACTCCGCTCTTTACCGTATAATACGCGTCGGATACGTACAGTCCGTTCACCGCCGATTTGACCGCAGCCGAAGCAAACGCCGTGTCCGCCGTAACTATCACGGTCCCGCTCGACGCCGCGTATAACGCGTCCTCAGCGGTATATAGAACGCTTCCGACAAGTACCGATCTTATCTTGAAGGCGGTGCTGAATTCCTTTCCGCTCCTTCCGTCGAATATAACTTCGTAGTACGGATTTTCTTCAATGGTATATTTAAGCTCGTACGTACCGCCTGTCGCATAATCCGCGTCGGTGTAAACGCTATATATTAACGCCGTTTCGTCCTCGTAAAGTGTCCTTCCTTCTCCTCTTGCGATCACGCTCAGCAGTCCCGACACCGAGGATATGCCGATATCCGCCGCCACGTTCTCGCTTACGCTCAATACGACGTTTTCTTTACGCGCGACAACGTTAACGGCAACCTCGCGCGGATTATAGTTATAGGGATCGGCGCAATAATATGCATAGAACGTGCCGGTAGAGAGCGCCGCCGAAGGATCGACCCAACTGAACCCGTCGAACAACTCCACGTTTGACAAAGTTCTGCCGAGACGCATGACTACATCTTCCGTCTTGATTCTGTCGGAAGGTACCTCGCCCTCGGTGTAATCGGCTTTATCCACGTTTACGCGGACCTCGTAACTGCACGAAGTATAGTTGGCGGTTCCCGTTACGCTTACCGTAAAGATATGCACGCCGCCCGAGGGTACATTCACGAAAGACGCGCTTCCGCTCGTAACGGTCATTACGCCGAAATCGGCTCTGAGCGCGGAATTGAAATCCACGGTCTGTTCCGATCCGTTATAAGTGTAGCGTCCGAATTCGGATACGGCGTATATCTTGTTTTCCGCCTGCTCGATGACTATTGTATATTCGCCTTTGTAATCGTTATAGTTATCCGTAAGCGCGATGATCTCGAGGCTTACTCCGTAAGAACCGACGTCTACGTAACGCGGAGCGCCTTCGCCCTGGTATAGCGCGCCGTTATAGTAATAGCTTATCTCGTATTCGTCGAGAGCCGTTACGGTCACCGCATTGCCTTGGGCTTCTCCGCTGTAAACGAAAGTGCCTTCTTCGATCGAAACAACGAAATCGGCTTTGTTTACCACCACTTTATATGTGACGGTTACGGTAGTGTAATTCGCACCCGAAACGGTACAAGATACCGTATAAGTACCGGCTGCGGTAAATTCATACGGAGTATCCGAAGTACCGCCGCCGTACGAATAGGAATAAATGAATTCGCAACCGTCGTCGGGATAATTGCCGCTGATGACATGTTCGACGTCGCTGCCGACGTTGCCTTCTCCGTATGTTCCGACTACGTCTTCTATATGAAGTTCGATTACGGCATTGCTAATGAGGACATCGAGTACGTATGACGCCGCCTCGTAATTCGGGGTTTCGTCAACGGATACGGTAAACGTAAGATAGCCGCCCACAGGAACAGATTTGAATACGTTAGTTCCTTCGCTCACTGTCATTTCGCCGAAATCCGCCTTAAGAAGAGCATTGTAATCTACCGTCTGCTCTTCACCGTTATATACGTAAGACGAGGTCTCGCCCGTCGGGAGTATTTTGTTCGGGGCTTTCGTTATGTACGCGGTGTATTGACCTTCGACTTCGCCGTAGCCTTCGGCGGAAATCACGTAGTACACTATATATTCTCCCGCGTCGGTAGCTTTAGGCGCGGTAAGCGCATATCCTTCCCCTTCCGTAAGCGAATAACGGACCGTAATGTCTGCCACCGCGTTTTCGACCGTTATGTAGCCGAGAGACTGTTCTCCGCCGTTATATACAAGATTATTGTCTTTGACGTCGATAGCTCCTATGTCGAAGTCGCGGTTATAATATGTAATGCTTATATCGTAAATTACATTAAAGTTTTTAGCGGCATTTTTTCCGCCGTTAAGAAGAATATAGTATATACCGTTGCTCCACGAGAATCCCGTGCCGTCTAAAGCAGATCCTTGTACGCTGTATGTACCCTCTTCCGTAGTATCGAGGCTAAGCGTACCGCTCACCGTAAAAGTCCCGTAATCGAGGATAAGCGGATCGAAGGAACCCGTCGTTTTGGACCACGGAGTACCTGTTGACAGAACCGCGCTCGCCCTTATCACGAAATCGCGTTTGGAAATACCGAATGCGTTACCGCGTACATCTATAGTATAATTCTGAGCGGCATAGCCGGTCGCGGAAACCTCGTACTCGCCTGCGTCAAGCTCTTTATCGTAATAAGCACCCGTATCCCCTATGAAACAGACGCGCGACTGCGCACTGCCGAGATATAATTCGTTCTCCCCTTCTATCAAGCCCGAATAAGAGATCGAAACGCTTATGCTTTCTCCGTAAACGTATTCCGTTTTGTCGGTAGTCACGTTGACAACGGCTTGTTTGGGAGTAACGTTGAAAGCCACAGCTCTCAAAGTCTGCCAAGTATAATTGGCGGCGGAATAGCCCTCTGCGACAACCGCGTAATTCTCGCCGACATTGAATTTTTCTTCGGTATACTTTACAGCGTTAAGATAATATACAATCTCGCCGGAAACTATCGCGCTCTCGTCTTCTCCTGGCACGAATCCCGCAAAAGTAAGTTCGGGCGTTATTTCCTCGCCGTAAACATAGGAAGTTTTGGGAAGCGTGAAACTGACCGTTAATGCTTTTTGGGCAACAAATACCGATGCCGGCTGTACGTTTACGGTATAGTTTTCGAGAACGAGGTCTTTGAGAGAAACGGTGTATTCACCAACGGGAAGCCTTGTATCCGAGCCGAAAAAATTTAAGCCGTCAGTTATCTCATAAACGGGCGACGCGCCGAGAGAGGCGATGCTTTCGCCGCGTTCGAATCCGTTCAATTCCAGTCCGTAACGCAATGCGTCGCCGTATACGATATCTTCGGCGACCACGTTTCCGATGAGCGGCTTGCGCGTAACGGAAAACTCGCTAACGGAATACGCGATGTCATAATTATCCGACACGAATCCGGATGCGGTAACGGAATGTTCCCCTGCCGCAAACAGACCCGTAGAAGACAATTTACCCTCGTATCCGAAAGTTATGGCGCCGCCGAGAACGCTTTCCGATTCTACCGCGACAAAGCCTTCGATAGAATATCCGGGAACGGGAATTTCGCCGTAAACGTATTCCGCTTTATCCGTATAGACCGTTACTTCGAGCGCAGCTTTTGCTATTGTTACGGATGCGGAAACATAATTGAATGTATAATTGTCGGAGGCGTAACCTTCGGCGGTAAACACGTGAGTGCCGACAGAATACGTACCGCCGGGTTCGGTGGAACCGACATGACCGAATACGGCTTCGCCGCTCAGTACGCCGGCATCCTCACCGAAAACGAAACCTTCGAACGAACAGGTGAATTGCGGCGTCTCGCCGTAGACATACTCGGAGCTGTCAGTGACTACGCTCACGGTCAACTCGGCTTTATTTACCTTAAGCGACGCAAAGTCGGACGAGCATTCGTAATCGGTAAGCGCGCTACCGTCAGCAGTGACCATGTAATCGCCTGCAGGTAATTTGTTGCCGTCGTAAATTTCGGAACCGGATTTGTAAACAGCGAAAATAAGGTGCGCGAGTTCCGCTTCGTCCGTTCCCACAAAACCGCTCGCCTCGAATATCGCTTCGGGTATGGTTCCGTAAGCGATTGCAGCGTCGGAGAAACTCACTTTAATATCGAGGCGCGCTTTTTCCACTTCGGCTTCAGCGGTATACGAAGCTTCCGTCACGACCGCGCCGCCGACATATTCGTACGTCGCAATGACATTAACGGAAACGGTAGCGGCGCCCGCGTGAGTCCATGAGTATTCTCTGCCTAACGTGCCGTCGGACCACTCAAACGCATATTCCACTCCGGAATAATCCGGCACCGTTATGGCTACGCTCTCGCCGCCGTAAACGCAACGCTCCGGAAGCACGATAGACGACCCGCGCAGATCTACGGCATAGCCCGCGTAAGCTACGACGTCTTTATCCGGCATACCTGAAGGATATGCGTCGGCAAACGCAGTTGTCTTGTCTTCGTCGGCGAACCAACCTTCGAATATAAGTCCTTCAACGGTCATAGCGCGTCCGGGATCCAATTCGTCCCCGTAAGCAACGTTTTGGGTGCTTACATTACCGAGAACGGATATCTTAAATTCGTGAATGTTTTTCTCGTAAAGCGCGGTGACTTCGGTACGGCGAACTATCTCGTCAAACTCCTTGTCCCAACCGATGAAGGTATAACCCTCGTGTTCCGGAGCTTCGGGAGCTACCGCGGCGTCTCCTGCCGGGACGCGTACGCTCGATATAAGCGTGCCGGTAAGTCCGTCGACGAATTCAACGGTATATGTGACCGTCTCTTCCGCTTTAGGTACGGCTTCGAAGACGGCGTAATATACCGTATCCTTAGTCACCTTCGCGCCCTCGGACACCGTCTCGCCTCCTTCTTTCAAGCTCCAGCCCGCAAACTTATACGTATATTCTTTGTCGTCCGCTTTCTGAGGTACGGTATCCGGGAAGCTTACAGCTTCTCCGCTTTTGAATTTGTAGGCATAAAAAACTTCGCCATCGCTGACGAAGCTGATATTAAACCCCGATTCAACAGAGTTGCCGTTCTTTTGTCCGCATCCGGCAACGATAAGTGCGATGCTTATCAAGCACAACACCAGCAAAACGAATTTTTTATTCATTTTAACCGTCCCCGACACTTCCCCCGTGTCTTACAAGTATTATATTTTTTTCGATAAGGTTGCGTGCACATGCGCGCCTTAACGGTGTTAAATTATAACATATGGTTATCTCTATGTCAAAAATTGACGAGCAATATCGGATTTTCCGTGTGATAAATAAAAAGTAAATGAAATTAGGATGATATTCACAAAAAGAGTCCGCCCTATGGACGGACTCCGATAAAATCTGCTCAGCGCCCGCGAATCAATTGGACTGCGTTTCTTCATCTCCGATACCGCGAGACAGTTCGCGTTGCTCTTCAACAAAAGCTCTGGCTTCCGCATGCTCTTCGGTTACGGTGCGCTCGTATGCCTTGGCTTCGTGTACCACGACCTGTGTGAACGGGATATTGATGCCGTTTCTGTCGAACAACAGTTTGATCTGCCTGTTCAGATCGCGTTCCACCTGGAATTTTTCGCTCTCGACGCACTTGGCGGAAAAGCGCAGGCGTACGCCGGAGGCGCCGAGCGCCGATACGCCCATATAATACGGTCCTTCCGAAATGTCGGGTATCGCGGCTTTGACCGATTCGAGGTTGTTCTTGATCACGACTTCCACCCTTTCGAGCGATTCGCCGTATTCTATGTCGACTTCGCATATCGCAAGCGAAAGCTGACTTGTCATGTTGACTAGGGTGCGGATGTCGGAATTGTTGACTACTTTAATGTCTCCGCCTGCGTCCTCTATCTGCGTGGTTCGTATGCCTATCTCCTTAACGGTACCGCGGAATCCGTCCACCACTATGATGTCTCCTACGTCGAAAAGTTCCTCGAATACGATGAACAATCCCGCTATTATGTCTTCGATGAGCGGTTGCGCGCCGAGACCTACGATAAGACTCAGGATACCAGCTCCCGCAAGCAACGTCGCGGTATCGACTCCCCACGCTTTGAGCACTACGAAAATCAGTATCAGCACCGCCAGATATTTGATGAAACTGCATATCAGCGCCACTATCGCTTTGCCTTTCCTGAGAAGCGCCGTGCTGCTCCTGAGAATGAACCGTACGACGAACGACAGCGACAGTAGGAATACGGTATAACCCAGAGTCCTGAGCCAGGCATTGGCTGTCGGATTCTTTATAAATATATTTAATCCTATATATGCTTCCGAATCTGCGCCGAATATCCGTTTACCTCCGATGAGGAGCGCATAATACGTAAGCGCGACAAGGATCACAAGCACTTTGAGGACTATCGCCACTATTTCTTGTTTATCACGTTTTTTGAATTGAAAAGACATATATTTTTTTCCTCCGTAAAAAGGTTGTTCGCTATAGGGAATAAGTAGAGCGTCATTTCATCGAATTATTGTAGAAGTTCCCGTACGCTACGAGATAGGAGCGATCCGCATATCCCTGAATGTCAGATTTAATACGGAATTCCGCCACATAGCGCGAATTGTATTCTGTAACGTTGTCTATCCGTACGGTAAACGTAGCGGAGTTGCCGTCGTAACTGACCGCTTCCGTCAGATCGGAATTTTCGATCACTTGCGTTTCTAGCTCTCCGAAAAGCAATATGGCTATATCGAATATAAACGAACCGTCGGGAGCAGTCGGTAACAGCGTATAATCGTCAAAAGTCAGATGAATATAGGCAACGGAATCTACTTCTTCGTAGATAACCGTCGGTTGCAACAGTACGGGAGAAGAAGAAGTATCTATTGCGACGTCCGTCATACAGATGTAAGGGTCCGTCTCCGTACCGCCACCCTCGTTCCCGTCGCTTATTTCGAGAAGGTAACTCCTGTCGCGGGAAGCATACTCGTGCAATATCGTCACCGTACCCTCTTCTTTATCGAAAATCACGGGCAGCCATTCATAATACGTATCGGATTCGAAGCATTCGAAAACGAGATTGCCGCCGTAAAGGTCATATGCCGCTTGCGTAAGACGGTATACGGTATAGTCCTCCGTGCTTTCCGTTAGTTCCAAAAGCGCGGGCAACGTATAGGAGCGCATTTCCGAAGAAGACTCGAGCGCAGGATCGGAAGAATAGAATTCGATTGTAAAATAATAAATCTCGCCTGGGTTGAGATAATTGAAGACGATTTCATGTTCTCCTTCTTCGGTCAGTTCGAAGCTTTCCGCGACCTCGCCCTCCGCGCTCTGCCTTATTAAGATGGAATCGTAGTCGTGCGGCTCGGTAATGAATTCGAAAGTTACGCTCGTCGGAAGCAACGTGACCGAAGCGATGCGTGACGGAGCGTAAGCTGTCTTGAACGTGTGCGAATAAACGGTATTGCCTGCGGTGTCCGCAAGCGAGACGTCATAGTAAGTATCGCTTACCAGTCCTCTTGCCGAAACCTTATGCGTAAGCGGATCCAATTTGTATTCCGCCAAAGTCTTGTCCGTACCGTGCGCTCTTATCTCGGCAGTATATTCGTTGCCGGCCACCGATTCGTCGATAATGTATCCAAGTTCCGCGGTATGGAAAGAAATAGCGCTGTTTTCATCGAAAGCATATAATATTTTTGTATTCGTAGCTACATTTTGACTGTAATATACGCTTCCTCCCGAAGCAGCACGCACAGCGAATACGTATTCCGTGGCTTCGTTCAGCCCGCCGAAAGTTACCTCAGTCCTTCCCGAACCGGGTATTTTACATTCATAGTACTCGAGTTTATTGGAAAGCGTGGCGATAAGCTCCACGCCGGACGGATTATCTATCTTTATCTCTGCGGTCACGGCGTCCGCGCCTATCGTCATGCCTATCAGCGCTATACTTACCATAGCCATGACGGCAGTCACGGCAACGACTGCGGCTCCCGATCCTAGCAACACAGCCGCAACAAGTTTGGAAGTACCCTTCTTCTTGCGTTTCGAGCTTGCCGAACCGTGTGACACGGCTTTCGTGCCGCCCGATCGTTCCGCTTCGCGCGAGGCATATTCGACGTAGCCCGCGTTTTCTCGAGCGGTTTTTTTATCGTCGTATGTTATTTTCTCGGATGAACGGTAGCTTTCTTCGTAGCGGGCGTTATCCTCACCGTATCTGAAGTTATCCATATATTGCCTTATCGCGCGATCGTCGCCGTACGATCACGTTATAATTATAGCAGTTGCTCCATATAAATTCAATATCTAAATTTTTGCATTAAAGACGAGCGATGTTGACAAAGCTTATCTACGGTATTATAATTTAGAAAAAATATCCGGAAGGTGGTTATAATGTTACAGGATGACATAAAGAAAGCGCGTATAGAAGCAATGAAAGCAAAAGATAAAACCACGCTCAACGTTCTGAGCGTTGTGCTCAATAAAATAATGCTCGCCACAATCGAGAAGCGCGAGAAGGGCGAAACTCTTACGGACGCCGACGTTGTGGGTATTCTGCAGAAAACGGTGAAGGAGCTCGGCGACGAGCGCGAAGGCTTCGTAAAAGCCGACCGTCCCGAAAAAGTTGCTGAGCTCGACGCACAGATAGCGACGGTGAACGGCTTCCTTCCCAAGATGATGAGCGCAGAAGAAATCGCCGCCGTGATAATGACTCTCGAAGATAAAAGCGTGCCCGCCGTAATGCGCTATTTCAAAGCCGAATATGCGGGAAAATGCGAAATGCGCACCGTGAGCGAAGTTCTCAAAAACCTCAAATGATAACGTCGTAAAAAAAGCGCGCCCGGCGATACTCGCGGGGCGCGTTTTCGGTTAAAAGGAATTTTAGTCCGTCACATTATTTCACGATAACTGCCGAGGAAAACAAACCTGTCGCATTCGTTGTCGAGCTCGGCTATAAGGTTGCGCACTTCGTCCCCGGCGATCTTCGCTTCGAAATCGAAATAGAACGCGAATTCGAAGTCGGTATTCCCTATCGGACGGCTTTCGAGCTTCGTGAGGTTGAGTCCGAGTGTGGAAAATCTGTTGAGCAATTTATTTAGACTGCCCGCTTCGTGCGGCAGGTTGACCATTATGCTTATCTTATCCGAGTCCTCGAATATCTGCAACTCTTTGGAAATAGCTATGAAGCGGGTATAATTGTTCTCGTTGTCCTGAATGTTAGGCATAATGACTTTAAGTCCGTAAATTCCCGCGCAATCTCTTGAGGAGATGCACGCAACGTCCTTTCTGCCCGACTCGGCTACGCCGCGCGCCGCTCCGGCGGTATTCTCGGTGATGTGCACTTTGACGTCCTTCAGCCCGCGTATGAACTCGGCGCATTGTTCGAGCGCCTGCCTGTGCGAATATATCTCTTTGATGTCCTTGAGCTCCGTGCCCGCGTTGGCGAGAAGATAATGTTGCACTCTCAGTCTTACGGAGCGCACGATATAGCAGTTATGTTTGCGCATAAGGTCGTAAACGCTGTTTACGCTTCCTACGGAACTGTTTTCTATGGGAAGCACGCCGTATTCGCAAAGGCTGCTTTCGACGGCGTTGAACACCGCGTTCCAATCCTTGAAATACAATATGTCGCTCAATCCGAACATCTTGTCCGTGGCGATCTGCGCGTAAGAGCCCGCCACGCCCTGGCAAGCCACCGAAGCGGATACGGGGAAAGGCGGGCAACCTTTAGCGAGCGCCTCGTCTATTTCGTTTTTTACCTTCGATTCGAGATGCACGCAACGCGAGCGATATGCTTTAGCCGTATTGAAAATACTGTCGAATACCTGTTTGGCGTACAATTTGATTTCGTCCGGCATTTCCGCAGTCACTCTGTTGAGCGTCGCTCTGTCGACGAGCGAGCCGTAGGTAGTCGCGACGTCGCGCCCCGCGTCCTTGACGATATCGCTTTCGAGCGACATTCTCTTGAGATACAAAGCCGCTATTTCGTCGTCTATAGCGTCTATTTTCGTTTTGATTTCGTTAGCGTCCATCTTTCACCTCGTATTTATTATCGAAAAACCGCACCTTTCGGTGCGGTCTGCGTTTACTTGTATCAACGAATTTTCCGCACCGTCAGGCGATCGCTTTTAAGCAACCTCTAAAGAAAAAGCTAAAGCTAAAGCCGAATACGGAACGGTTTATGTTTTTCATAGCGATATGATATACCTTTTTACGTCGCGAGTCAACCGCTACGCGCAATTTTACGCCAAAGAGATTTATTTAAGTACGGGAAGCGTCGAGCCGCCGTACGGCATCACGTATACGGAGGAATTTTTGCCGCATTTGGCGGTAGCCGCTTCGAATGCCGCTGCGAGAGAAGGTTGCGGAATAAGATTTATGCTTTTTACGAATTCCGCGTCCAGATCGGATACGAGATAGACGTCGGCTTTCTTCAATACCAACGCGACCGCCGCCGCCTTATGCCCTCCCAAAACGAAATCCGCTTTGATGTCGCGTATCATCTCGTCGGGAGATTTCCCGGTCATCCATTCTTCGAATACTTTACTGCCCAGTCCCTCTTTACAAGAGGCGAGCCATATTATCACGCCGCCCTTTTTCACGGCGTGTACGGCGTTGTCGAGCGCTTTCTGCGCCTGATACATATTCTGATCTTTGGGATATCCTCCCGCAGAAACGACCACCACGTCCGCTTCGCCGTCTATCTTGACGCAATACAGTTTGTCGAGGAATTCCGTCCCCGCTCTGTGCGCCTTCACAACGTCGCCCGCCACGGCGTATATTATCTTCTTGTGCTCATCGAGCACTACGTTCAATATGTAGTCTATACCGAGAAGGGCGCCCGCTTCCTCTATGTCGAGTCTTACGGGACTTTGCAAGTTACCCGCGCGTGCTTCGTCCATCACCATCATACTGTGATTGGCGCGTATCGCTTCCCGAGTGGATACGCCGGGCATTATCGCCTTCGCTCCGCCGC
>CALVNM010000052.1 GCA_944349735.1 uncultured Clostridia bacterium
GGCGTGAAAATGCGCCTCGTCAAAGATTACGACAAAGCCGTCGGCAAAGCGCGCGATACCGTGGATTCGCTTGCCGCCGCCTATAAATATCTCAGTTATCATAAAAGCACTATCGTCATACTGGCGATACTGTCGCTCATAGACCTCATGGCGGTCGGCGCGTATCCGTTCCTGATAGTGCGCGCGCTGGGCGGGTCGGGCGACTTCTGGGAGATAATGTCCAGGTCTTATTTCGTGACGTTGTCTTCGGGCGTTGTGCCTACGCCGGGTTCGTCGGGAGCTTCGGAAGGAGCTTTCTACAGCGTATTCGACGGCGCTACTCCCGCGGGAACGCTGTTCTGGGCGGTGCTGCTGTACAGGGTGCTTGTATTTTATCTGCCGATCTTCGTGGGACTCGTCTCGCAGCTGATAGAAGCTATCATGGGAAGGGCGCACGTCAAACTTGTCGGGAAAGAGGTCTCCTGGCTTAAAGCCAAAACACTCAACAAAGAAAACGCGGACTGAACTATTGCCTATGAAAAAAACGGTTTCGACATTTCTATCGGTATTGATCTTATTCGTAGCGAGCGTGGCGTATATGGGTTGCGCGTGCGTTGGCGTGGCGATGGCTGCCGACGAACCCGTCGGCGGCGAAACGGTATATATTTCGTCTGAAAGCGATTTTATAAACTTCATGCTCGCATGTTCGAGCGGAGTTACCGACGGCAACAGCTATGTTTTGACTTCCGATATTTATCTTGCGCGTTATTACGCCGGCGGCGGGAACCTTTCGCTCGGTAAAGACGCCGTTTTAGGAGGTTCGCTCGACGGCAGAGGTCACGCGATAGTAGGGTTGACTATCGGCGGAACTAACGGGCAAAGCGCGTTTTTCAAGGAGATTTCGCCTTCTGGTTCCGTCAAAAATCTCATATTGGCAGACGTAAGCGCGTCGGGTTCCGACGTAGCGGCGCTTGCGGTATACAATTTCGGCACGGTGACCGACGTGCGGGTCGAAGGCGAATTGAGCGGAGATACGGCGGCTGGAATAGCCGTATACAATTTCGGCGCGATAAGAGATTGCGTGACTGCGGTCAATCTTAGCGGCTCGGACGGCGCGGCTTACGCCGCTACGGCGAGCGGCTCCGAAGCCGCAGGGCTTATACCCGAAGAATACACCGTCGCGGGCTATACGCCTTTATACGAAATAAGCGGATCTTACGGACTGAAAGGACAAAGAGCCGCGATACTCTTTACCGACGGCAACGTGACCGAGCCCGACGAAGCGAACGCCGCGGCGGGTGGCGTAAGCGATTACGCGCTGCTCAAATGGTATCTCGATAATTATTCCGCTTCCGACGTTAAACCCGCAGCCGCGCAGACGGCATATATAAATTGCTATAACGCGCCGCTGACGGAAAGCGAAAACGCCGCTCTCGAAGAGGCGATAAACAACGGGAATTACACCGTGCCGCCTTACGGCTTCCTCAACGCTGAGAATACATCCAACGCCGCGTTGAAGGCAAATTATACCGACTTCTCCGAAATAAACGGGATCCCGAGAGATCTTCCCGAGCAGGACGTACCTGTCGGGAGCGGTACCGAGAGCGATCCGTTTCTTATCGCGGATCTCGGCGATCTCTTGGGTGCGGACGCCCTGGATAAGGAAGGAGTTTATTTTCTGCTGACCTCGGACATAAGTCTGTATATATCGGCAACGGAAGCGCATTATCCCGCCGACCGAGCTTTCTTTACGGCACTTAAAGGCACTTTCGACGGTAACGGCAAGACGATATCCGCGCTCGCGGGAGCTTTTGCCGAAGAAATAACTTCTGCCGGTAAGGTGAAAGATCTCAACGTAATAGGCAGAAGCTCTTCGGGACTCATAACCGAGAACAATGCCGGTACGGTAGAACGTATCGCCGCGTACGGCGCGGGATACGCCGTTTACAACAACGCCGGGACGGTGACACGCTCGACGGTCGGAACGGGCGACGGGGTGGCGTACGAGTCATCCGGAAGCGTAAGCTATACGAGACACTACGGCGGAGCGTTCTTCGCCTTTTCGGGCGCAAAAGCTGAATATTGTTACAATCTCAGCGGCGGCTTGACCGATGCTTGGAATGCCGACGCCGACTCGCTGCTCAAGTGCGTTTCCGTAAATTCAGACGGGGTGATAAATGTATCCTCGGATACCGATATATCCTCGCTCGTCACGGTCAACACCAACGATAAACTGCCTACCGCGGCGCCGCTGTATTCAACCGGATGGAAATTCGCTTCGGCGACGGGTTGGGCTTTCCGCAGCGGCGACGGTAACGGTGCGGACGTCCCCGTTCTCGTGTTCCCGGAAGACAACGTCGCTTATAAGGGAGTTACTTATCTCAAAGCGCCGGTTGCATCTTATTCGCGCGAATACGGCAGCGTTTCTTATTCCGAGAGCGCCGTGCTGTACGGTATGGACAATACGGACGAAGTTTTCCAGAGTTATCCCGTATTTCCCGGTGACGACAGCGATATAAGATACGAGCAGGGAACTTATTATTACGGGCTGTCATCGGGAGCAAAAGTCCTTCCGACGTACGTATTCGAGTATATAGTCGATTCGCGCGTTTCGCCGGAGCTTCTCGATCTTATCGAGGGCAGCGCAGGCGCGGATTACACGTGGTACATAGTTACGGAAAGCGGCGAGAAAGTCTACGAGCCCGACGAGGATCTGGGTACGGCTTATCCGCAGACATACAAATTCCGTATAGCTCACGAACTCATATGGGTGACCGGTACGGTTAGACTTACCGCCGAAAGTACGGCGGAATTCGAATATACCGTCGTTCAGTACGGATTGCCTTTATACGACGCATATGCCGATCTGAGGCTCAATTCGCTCACCAATTCTCTGGAAGCGCTCGGACTGGTGCGGACAGGGGACTCCGCAGACCCTCTCGGATTCGAAGGCGTGGAGAGGAAGTGGTACTTCCTCGGAGAGGAATATACCGAAGCGCTGCTATACGATATAGGGGCTTATACGCTCACCGTCGACGTGCCTTCCACCGTCAACAGTACGGCTGTATCTTTCAGCGTAAGTTACGCGGTAGAGGAAGGAATTCTCGATCTCGACGGATATTCGGTGGTATCGTCGCTCGGAGGATTCTCCGAGTCCGACGCGCCGGTCTATAACGGTACGGCTCTCAGCGTGCCGCAAAGCTCGTTTTCGATAGACGGATTCGTCCATTACGGAGCGGTATACGGATACGAGATACTTGCATTCCGCCGTTATGACGGGACCGCGGGGGCTAAGCCGACCGAATTCCTCAACGCAGGCATATACACGCTGAAACTTACTCTCCGCGTACCCAATTACGCGCCGCTCACGCGCGAATTCGACTTTTACGTGGCCCGTAAGACCGTTACTATAAATCCCGTGCTTTCCGCGTCCTCGATAATATATTACGGCGAGCATCCGACGGTAACTTTTACGAGCGCGGATTACGGCGACGCCACATCGTCGATGTTCCCGAGCCTTACGTATTCCACCACGTATAAGCGCGGTGACAACGCCAATACGGCGTACGCGGTTTCCGTAACCGTTTCCAAACCTTATGAAAATTCCAATTATATTGCGGTGGCGGGAGCGGACGTAACGTTTTATGTGGAAAGGGCGAGTCTCGATCTCAGCGCGTGCGGATTTACGGATACCGTCGTCACTTACGACGGAAAATCGCATTCCCTGGCTTTAGACATATCCAAAATCAAGCTTGCCTCGGGAGACAACAGGATATATTCGTATACCCTTACGTACGCTTATTCCGGAGCTTCCGAGACGGCGTCCGTGCCTTACGCTTTCGTGAATGCGGGGACGTACGCGGGACTCAGCGTTACGGTAGGAATACAGAGCGACAATTACAATACTGCTTACGTTATCGGAAAAACGCTGACCGTAGCGCCTCTCGGAGTGACTCTCGAAGCGGAAGACGTTTACGTCAATTACGGTTTCGACGCGGAATACAAGGTCAGGGCGTACCGCACCGACGGCGGAGAGGAAACAGAAGATTATCTTGCGAACCTGATACTCGGCGAACATTATTCGATAGGGAGCGATTACGTCAAGAACGTGACCAAAGCCGGCTCCGTTCTCCCCGTGACGGTTGCTCTGCTCGGCGAAGGGAACGCGATAGGGAACTATTCGGTGACCGTCTCTTCCGCGGCGCATTATCTCACTGTAGGAAAGCGCAGTTATATAGCCGATATGAAGGATACCTACGTTTACACGGGCGCGCCCGTAGTACTCGACTTCAACGGCGAAAACCTCGTTTTCGACGAAGGATATCCCAAGTATTATATTGTGTCGGGCGGCAAGGAAACGGCTTTCAGCGGAGTGCCTACCGACGCCAATACGTCGGCGAATATTTATAAAGTTTATCTTAAGATCTCGGAAACGGACGAGTTTTACGCGCTCGACAAGGCGGTCGAGTTTACGATAACGCCGGTGGAAACCGTGTTGAGCGGACTGTACGTCAAACGGGACGGAATGCCCGACGAGCCGTTGACGGACGGACTCGTTTACGCGTACTGCGGAGAAGAATTCGTCATAGGCATAGACAATTCCGAACTCGGTAAGGGCGCTTCCTATAAATTCACTTACCGTTACAGACTGTACGACGATTACGGCGAAGAATATTATTACGAGAGCGACAAACCCGTTACCCTTAAAGACGCGGTACGCATAAAGGACGTTACGCTCACGCTCGAATCGCTGTCGCAGAATTATACTTCGTGGAGCAGTACGGAAGATCTCGGACTTATCGTGACTTCGTTTACTATAGCTCCTCTCGAAGTTTCGTTCGCTTCCGTTCTCGGCCCCGTCGAATATAAAGGCGGCGAATATACGGACGACGAGATCGCGGCTTACGTCAACGCGCTCCCGCTTAACGGAGTGCTGGCGGGAGATCTCGCTTCTTTCGCCGTGATCGGCGGTAACGTTGCGCTCCCCGGAGATTACGACGTGACGGTCACTTCGCTTAACGGTAACTACGTATTCGGCGAAGGGCGCGAAACCGTGCTGAAATTTACGGTCGTTGCGGCTACCGTGACATTGGATTTCGCCGGTTTGCCGGAAGCGCAGTACGTTTACGGCGAAGTGTACGGGAAGAATAACCGTCCGCCCGAAATAACGCTTTCCACGGAATTCACGCTCGGCGGCAAAGTGCGTACGGAAACGCTTACATATGTTCTGGATACTTCTCTGAACTACCCCGCGCCTTCCGAATATGCGTTGAGATCCGCAAACCCGCTCGTTATGAACGGCGTAGAAACCGTGCGCTTCGTATTGACAGGAGCGGAAAAAGCGGTAAGAATATTGCCGCGCGAAGTCACGTTCGATTGGTCAAAGGTCACGTCTTTACCCGAATTCGGATTCGTCAGCGAGTATGTTTATACGGGCGTCGCCGTCAATATGCCGTCCAAATTCGTTAGTTCGCTGGTCAATAACCCCGTGCCGTTTGCGGAAGACCCGCTGGTAACGATCACTTATTCGGGGGAGCTGAAGCATGCGGGGACTTATACGCTTACGGCGACAGCTACGAGAACTCAGCTTACACCCGACGGTGAGGCGCTGTGCTACGTGGTCGCAGAAGAGCTTAGGGAATTCACGGTCACGATACGCCCTGTTACCGTGAGATACTATATCGAGCCTCGGACGATTTATCTCGGCGGGAGCATTCCCGACGACTTCGTCATCGGTTACGAGGAAGGAGCCGCGCCGATAGAAGGCGACGTCTTATCCGTTGCATACGACGTACCGGGCTTCGATTCTGCGGCGCCTAAGGCATACGCCGTCTATGCAGACGTCAGATCGAATGACGGCGGTAAGCTCTACTCCGATTACGTTGCGAAAAAATTATATCCTCAGGCAAAAGAGCTTACGGTGGATTTTAAGAGCTTCCCGAGCGAGACCGTCGCCCCCGATATTACGGCAGTTTATACGGGAAAACCCGTGGAAATACCCGTCTACGGCATACCCGAAGGGATAGGAGCAACGGTAAGTTATTCTTTCTTACCCACCGAGCGCGGCGAATACGAAGTCACGGTAACAGTCTCCGCCGAGGGATATGCCGATAAGGTAATGAACGTCAGGGTGACCGTAAACCCGGCTTTGCCGGAAATAAAAGTTACGGAGCCGGAGAAAACGTTATATACCGCAAACCGTGCGCTGACTTCCGAGGACATAACTACGGCGGAAGCTTACTTCGACGGCGTAAAGATAGCGGGGACGTTCCGCTTCAGCGAACGCATTCCCGCGCAGACGCTCGTTTACGGAAGGCATACTTATGCGATAGACTTCCTGCCCGAGTCCGATAATTTCTCCGTTGTAAGGAATATAGCTTACGTATTCGAGACGTACGTCGACGTAAATGCGGCTTTCGACCTTGAAGGAAACGATCCGTCTCAGGAAGGGGTATTCGATATTGCCGCCGCCGACCCGGATACGGTCACGGAGCTGACGGCACTCCATACTTACGAGATACGGGCTGCGATAGCGGAGTATCTCACGGGAGCGGCTCTGCTGTATGTGAACGGCACCGCCGTGTTGGACAACGTCTATACCGTAACGGAAACGGAAGAACTGACCGTCGAAGTGCGCATAGGCATGACGACGCTGATGACGCGTAAGCTGAAGGTTACCGTCACCGAACCTGCGGACACCGACGGCGGAGACGAAGAAAAGCCTTCCGAACCCTCAGAGCCCGGCGATCAGGACGGCAAGCCTTCGGGCGGTAACGGCGGTTCTTCGGGCGGTATAAACGTTACGATGAGCGAGGAAACCAAACGCAAGTGGATAATAGGCGGCTCCGTATCGGGAGGAATATTGCTGCTCGGAGGAGTGGCGGCGATCACCGTCGTAACGGTCGTAAAGAAGAAAAAGAATAAACAATAAAGCCGGGATAAGGTAACCGTATCCTCGATACATGGTGCCTGTAGCGGAGAAAGTATGAAGAAGTCAATTTTTATCCTCATAATATCGGTAATGCTTGCCTGTCTCGTTCTGAGCGCCTGCGATAACGGTGGCGGCGGCAGCGGAAACACTACCGTGAAGTTCGGATTCGACGGTATGAGAATATTGCCTCAGGTCAACGGATTCAACGGCGACGAAGATCACGACGTATGCTTACAGGTATTCAACGGTACGGCGGAAAAATACGACGTGGAGATCAACCTGAACAACCCTTCTAAATATTCCGTGAAGTCCGTGGTATTCAACGACGAAGAGATAACTTCGGATAAATTCGGAAAAGGTTCCAACGAGAACAAAATTTATTTGAGAGATCTGACCACCGACCTCAAGAGCGGCGAATTTACCGTAACTGTCAGCGAGATACGTTATTCGACCGGCAGCGAGGTCAGGAAACTGACCGTTTCGGAAGAGAACGTCAAGACCGTCAGAGTCAGTCCGGAATTCGTCGTCACCTTCGATATGAGCGCCGCTAATCTCCCCGAGGGCGTCGAGGCGGTATCGGAAACAACCGTTACTTTCGGCTCCATACCCAAAGCGCCTCTCGACGGCGATATGAACGGTACCGCCGAAGGACAGTACGGCATAGACGGCTATATCTTCGCGGGTTGGTACACGGAAGAAGACGGAGGAGAAAAATTCGACGTTTCGGAATACTACCTCGAATACTCTGACATCACGCTGTTCGCGCGCTATGCACGCGCCGTGAAGTATTCGTCGGACGGAGAGAGCATTACGGTAACGGGGTTTACGGACGAGGGTAAAGATACCGCGTTCGATATAATTATCCCTGCGGAAATAGACGGTTTGCCGGTCGAGACGATAGGGCGTTATGCGTTCAGCAGCGTGGGATCCAACAAGACTTTCGTACTTCCCGACAGCGTCCGCACGATAGAGGAAGGAGCTTTTCAGAACTGCGTCAATATGATCATCGATCTCGGCTCGGTCGTAACGATAGGCAGAGCGGCTTTCCAGGACTGCGGCGTAATATATCTCGGAACGGGCGGTAAGTATTCGTCTACGCGAGTATCCAGGCTTCCTTCTACTCTTACGGAGATCGGCGACTATGCCTTCCGCCGTTCATGTTTCGACAGATTGAGTATGTTTATCCCGGGGACCGACGAGCGATGGTATTCTTCGGGCAACACCAAGGTGCTCATGATACCGGCAAGCGTTAAAAAGATAGGGAAATACGCTTTCCAGGAATCTCTTTTCGAGAAAGTGATCTTCGAAGCGGGTTCGCTGCTTCCCTCAGATACTTCCGCGATAAAGTACGATAAGGATACGGGAACATACGACTATTCCGATTTCGATATAGGCGAAGGCGTATTCGAGGGAAGCGCTTCGCTGACGACGGTATATACGGGATTCAGATTCGCAACGTCGGGCGCAAAAACGATAGTCGCGGCTGACGAAGGACTCAAAGTCATAACGGACAGAATGTTCTACAATTGCCGTAAGCTCAAGTCTTACGACGATTCCCAGACGTTGCCTACGGGCGTCTATCTGGGCGAAGGTCTGTTGTGGATAGGGTCGCTCGCTTTTTCTTCCACCGATTCGGCTAACAGCTCGTCGTCCAGCGGTATGCCCGATTATACCGCGCAGAATTTCCCGGCGTCGCTCGAGGTGATAGGAGCGTCGGCATTCGCAAACAGCGCGCTCGCAAGCGTCACTTTCCCCTCGACGAGCCGCCTCAAAACTCTCGGAGATTGGTGCTTCCAGGAGACGTTTATAAGCGAAATAACACTCTACAGCCTCTCTTCTTACGGTAAAGATCCGTTCTGGGGGAATCTCAACATCCGCGCGATCAATATCCTTACGCGTAACGTGCCGTCTTACAGCGTACCCGCCACTAGTACCATGACGCGCTATGCGCGCTACTACGTGTATGCTGACATGTTGTATTCCTTCCGCAACGCTTCCGGCTGGGCTGACAACAAAGGGAATTCTTTCGCTTACTGCGCCGCAAACTTTATATGCGCTTACGAGTACGTGACGGACGGATTCTGCTATGAACCGGTGGACGAGGCGGGAAAGTACGACCCGGATTCGACTAACGTAAGGATAAGCTATATCAAGTCCTCGGAAACTTCGGCGTCGGTACCGCAGTCCTTTATCGTAAGCAAAGGCGATACGGAGACGACGTACACGGTAACGAGGATAGGCGGATACGTCCTTAACCCCGAAGTTATCGAAATAAAACTTCCCGATACCGTGGAATATATAGAGGATTACGCATTCTATGCCCTTAATAAACTCTACAGGGTCGTGTGGACGCATGCGGGGCAGGATCTGAAGGACAACGGAATAAGAGATATAGCGCTCAGATCGATAGGGCAATACGCATTCTACGCCACCGCGCTTACGAAATTCTATTCCAACAGGTCTTTGACCGAGATAGGCGCGCAGGCGTTCCACCTTTGCTCGAAGCTCGATACCGTTGTCCTCGATGACGGAGACAACCTCATCATACGCGAGAGCGCGTTCAGTCAGTCTACGATAAACCTTCTGATAATCAGTAAGAACGTGTTCATTATCGAAGGTAAAGCCTTCCAGAACCAGACGGAAGCGCTTACGCTGTATATAGAGCATACAGCGCCACCATATGCGTACTACGACACAACCAACGAAAAGTATGCGTATTCGGCATTCTTCCCGCTCGCTTCCTGCAGCAAAGTGCAGGCGGCGTATCTGTTCGGCAACGAAGCACGAAGCAATTATCTCAAGTCTTCTTCCACGGGTTGGAAAGATCTGAAGAAAGAGGGCGGCATAGAGTCCGCATACGTCACATATCAGGGTACGTGGAGCGGAATGCTCTCCTCGCTCAATATATACGCATGATCCGAGGAGATCAAAGAGCAGTCTTTAACGTATAAACAAAAGCGGCGCTCCTCGGGGAGCGCCGCTTCTTTATCGCCTAAGCGACGATCGACTTAATACATGTCGGGCTGTTGCGGAGCCATGGGGGCGGGAGGTTCGGGAATGTCCGCCACGAGACTCTCGGTCGTGAGAAGCGTCGCCGCGACGCTCGCCGCATTTTGCAACGCCGAACGGGTGACCTTGGTAGGATCGATGATGCCCGCTTTCACGATGTCGCAGTATTCGTCGCGCAGAGCGTCGTATCCGTAGTTGGCGGATTTGGCGGCAAGTACGGTGTTTACCACTACGCCGCCGTCCACGCCGCAGTTCTCGGCTATCTGACGGATAGGAGCTTCGAGCGCCTTGATGACGATATTCGCTCCGGTCTTATAGTCTCCGGTAAGTTTTTCGGTCGCTTTACGAACTTCGCCGATAACGGAGAGGAGAGCGATACCGCCGCCGGGGACCATGCCTTCTTCGACTGCCGCGCGGG
>CALVNM010000053.1 GCA_944349735.1 uncultured Clostridia bacterium
GCGCGAAAATTGCCGTTGACAGCCTCTCGCTCATACTTTATAATAAAAACGCTGGTTTAATGTTATCAGGTTTAATGTTATTTTGACGTTTTTTATTCCGGAGGAAAAGATATGTCGAGCAAAGTTCCGGTAAAAGAAAAAATATCTTACGGCATAGCCGGTCTCGGACAAAACATGACGATAACCTTCGTCAATACATACCTCATGGTATTCGTCTACGGGTATATGGACCTTTCCGCCAAAGGACTCGCCGCCCTCACCGCGATAATGTTCGCGGCGAAGATATGGGACGCGATAAACGACCCGATAATGGGCGGCATCATAGACAAAGTTCACTTCCGTAACGCAAAACTGCGTCCGTTCATTCTGATAAGTACATTGCCGGTAACGCTGTTCACGATACTTCTTTTCGCAATTCCTTCTGGTATCCCGGAAGCGGGCAGACTTGCGATATTCGGTATAGCGTATATCCTCTGGGACGCGGCGTACACGGTGTGCGACGTGCCCTACTGGGGACTCACGTCGACGATGACGCCGGATACGGAGGAGCGTACCAAACTCATATCCGTTGCCCGCACCTTCGGAAACGTCGGGCTCGGCGTGATAACGCTTATCGGCGTGTCGCTCGCAAAGTGGTTCAGTAAGGGCGATTCCACCACAGCTTCGGGCTGGGCGATAGCCGCAACGGTAGTCACGGTCGCGGGCATGGGGCTTTTCTCCTTATCCTATTTCATGACCAAAGAGAGGAACTTCGTCAAGGAAAAGGAAACCTCCTTCAAAGACCTTCTGAAAGCGCTTAAAATCAATAAACCCCTTCAACTAATCCTAATCGGAAGCGTCGTAGGCTTCGGAAGAACGCTTATACAGGTAAGCGGCTCCACGGTTGCGCTCGTAACTTTCGGAGACGAAGGAAAATTCACCCTTATGGGCGCCGCCGTGCTCGTGTCGATGATCTGCTCCACGATAGTGACTCCGTTCATTCTGAGAAAAGTCGGTAAGAAAAAGCTGATGATATGGTCGTCCCTCATAGCGGCAACGATATACCTTGCTATGTACTTCATCCCTCTCAATTTGTTCTACGTAATACTCGCGGGACTTTTCTTCACGGGATTCTCGCTCGGCTTCTTCATGGTACTGCAGACCGCGATGATAGCGGATTCGGTAGACTACGTGGAAGTAAAGACCGGCGAACGCAACGAAGGCGGCTGTTTCGCCGCGATGACGTTTTCGGGTAAACTCATGAACGCCCTGTCCACTCTCGTATTCATGTTGATAATGCTGATAGTGCACTACGAGCAAGGCGTAGAGATAGACGATACGATGCGCAAAGGCGCATACTTCGCCGTGACCGTGATACCAGCGATAAGTTGCGTGCTGGGCACGATTCCTTTTTTCTTTTATCCTCTTACGGACGAAGAGGTAAAACGCAATTCAGAGTTGCTAGCCTCGCGTTCCAGCAACGCGGAAGCGAACCGATAATATAGTTTATTTGTAGCTATAGATACATAAATAAAGGATAAATATACCCGCGCGGCGCGCGGGTATATCGCTTAAGCGTGCTTATGCGTATAGCTTACTCTTCTATCGAAAACTCGTTCGTGCCCGCAACGAGCGCACGTTCTTTGCCGAATATTTTCGCCGAAGCTTCCACGCCTTCGGGGACGGTCACCGCAAAATACCATGCGCCCTCTCTGAATTCGTATTCCGAAGTTATCGTTCCGCGCGCAGTGGTTATCGAGCCTTTTACCCGCGATATTCTTTTGTCGGGTATCGGAGCGTAGATCACGCGGGCGTATCCGGGGGCGCTTTCGTCGGGGCTGATCCCTACCATGTTCGTAAACATCCAGCCGAACACGGCGCCGTAGGCGTAATGGTTGAGGGAATTCATCCCGGCGCTAGCGAAACTTCCGTCCGGCTTTATACTGTTCCACCGCTCCCACACCGTGGTGGCGCCTTTGGTTATCGGATAAAGCCATGAGGGCGGAGTTTTTTTCAGAAGAAGATCGTACGCGCGCGAAGCGTAGCCGTTAGCCGACAGCGCGTACATAAGATACGCCGTACCGAGAAACCCGGTATTGAGTCCCCCCGCCGCGGCGACGTACTCGTCGAGCTGCTTGGCAGTCGCCGCAGGGTCTTTACTTAAACCGAATTCGAGCGCAAGCACGCACGCGGTCTCGGTGTCCTGCTTCATTCTGCCGCCCGTCATATATTCTTTGCGGAAAAAGTCTGCGGCGTCGTCGCGCAGTTTTTCGTAATACGTTATGTCTTCCCCGAGAAGTTTACCGGTTTTTATGAGAATTTCCGTGCTTCCGATAAGATAAGCGGTGGCGATAAGCCCTTGGTCCGTTCGGCCGCGCACCGCTTCGTCGTTACCGTTATCGAGGGCGAGCCAATCGCCGTAATGGCCGCTCCCGCGCCATGGGTGTACAAAATCTTTCCCCGTTCCGCGCGCGTTGGCTTCGGCGATATGCGCCATATAGTCCACCCAGCCCTTCATCATAGGATAGTTTTTCCTCAGGATCTCCGCGTCGCCGTACGCAAGATAAAGCTCCCACGGAACGATCACCGCCGCATCCGCCCAACCCGTACTGCCGTAACCGTTACGGAACCTGTTGACGGGACAGGTATTGGGAATATTGCCGTCCGGCTTCTGCTCCGCCCTGAGATCGTTCAACCATTTAAGGAAAAACTTTTTCACGTCGAAATTGATAGCGGCGGTCTTTGCAAATACCTGCGCGTCGCCCGTCCAGCCGAGCCTCTCGTCGCGTTGCGGACAGTCCGTAGGCACGTCGAGAAAATTCCCGCGTTGCCCCCAAAGCACGTTTTCGTAAAGTTTATTCAGCATCGGGTCTGAACACTCGAAGGTGCTCGTCCTTTTTATGTCCGAATACACGCTTATCGCCTTGAAATCGGCGGGATCGGGATTTTCCACCCCTTCGACCGCTATGTACCTGAATCCGTAAAAGGTGAAACGCGGTTTGAACGTGAATTCCCCGCCGGGGCAGACGACGTTAACTTCCTGCTTCGCGCTTCTTAAATTCGCGGTATATACGCAACCTTCTTTATCGAGCGTTTCGAAATGCCTTATGCGTATTTTCGCGCCCGCTTTTTCGCGCGCGGTAAATTCGACGTAGCCCGTCAATTCCTGCCCGAAATCGAGTACTTTTTCGCCCTTAGGCGTTATTATCGGCGCAGGCATACGAATTACTTCGCGCTCCCTTATCCGTTCGCCTTCTGCGGGAATAAGCACGCTTTTAGGATGAGTAAAGACTTTTACGCGCAGTTCTTCGGGCTCTTTTATTGTAAGATCCGCCGTTTCGCCGTCGTAAATGTGATTGAACACCGTACGCGAATACCTCGCGCGCCAGCTTTCGTCCGATATAAAACGCTCCTCTATTCCGTCCGCGTACTTTACGCTCAGAGCGCACAGGAGCGCCGTTCCGTCGCCCGCTATCTCGTCTGTAGACCATTCTTTTACGTTATGGAAGCGCCAGCCCGTGCCCACTTCGACGGTAAGCGAATTGGCTTTCTCCCCGTAGAGAAGCGTGGTTACGTCGTAGGTAAAATACTGAAGCCTTTTCGCGTAGCTCGTCCAGCCCGGGCAGAGCACGTCGCAACCTGCTTTTTTGCCGTTTATGTAAGCCTCGAATACCCCGAGCGCGGTAATGTCGAGCGTCGCTTCCGCTACGCGCCCGTTCAAAGTAAATTCCTTCAGAAATTCGACGGCGCGGTATTTGCCGCGTTTTCGGTTTGTTTTGAAAAAGCCGCGTTTATTCCGCTTCCCTTCCGCTTTCAGCCATTTGGCATCGTAAATCGCGTTCATATCGCTCCCTCCGGGGTAAATTCGTCTATATTTTTATTATACATGCTTTACGCCCGTCGGACAATAGCGGGTTTTCGGCTAGCTCCTAAAAAGCGTATAAAAAACGCCTTTTCCCTTCGGAAAAGGCGTAAATTACCTGAATCGAGTACGTTTCCGTTATGCGTATCCGATTCGCTATGCGTGCAGAAGGTTTTTCAGGGTAGCGAGTATACGCACGGAAATGTCGTGAAGTTTTACTTCTATGCTTTCGATCGGTTTTTTAGCCGAGGTAGCGTTTGCGTTTTCTTCCTCACCTCTTTCTTCTTTCTTTTCCGCTTCGGCAAGCGCCGCGAAAATGCGCTTCGCGCGTTCGGACTTATACCATCTGCCCGTGGCGTACAAGCCTATGGACAGCGCCGTAGCGGCGCCCCAGCCTATAGGCCACGACCACCATATTCCTTCGACGCCGAGTAGCGGATCGAGCACATAACACAGTATCACGCGGATAAAGAGATCGGCAAAAGTGGCGACCATGAAGGAAACCATACTTTCCGAACCGCGAAGAACGGAGTCGAGCATTAGTTTGACCGCTATGACCGCATAGAAAGGCGACACTACGGTAAGAAATCTCACGCCCGCAGACACAGCGACAACGCTCGTTTCGTCAAGGAAAAATTTGAGCACGAGTTCCGGTATAACCGAATATAACACCGAGAAAGGTACGACCATCGCAAACGCCATCACGAGAGACACCAACGTGCCTTGTTTGGCACGATGAGCTTTGCCCGCGCCGAGATTCTGCGCGGTAAAAGCGGATAACCCGCCCGCCACCGCGGTTATCGTCGTAAGCACGAAGGTATTGAGCTTGACGGCGGCGATATACCCCGCGAGCACCGATGAGCCGTAGCCGTTGATGATTGACTGAATGATGAGGTTCCCGACCGAAACGAAGCTCTGCTGAAGAATGCTCGGGATCGCCACATAACACATCTGCCGCAGAAGCATGACGGAGAACACTTTTGCTTTGCCTTCGGAGCCTATCTTTCTGAGCTTGAAGAAAAGCGTGAATATGCAGGCGAGTCCCGCTACTCCCTGAGCGATAAACGTTGCCCACGCGAGTCCCGCTACTCCAAGAGGCACCGCCATCGTGAATATAAGGTCGAGCGCGACGTTACCGACGCTCGAGGCGATAAGGAAATAGAGCGGAGTGCGCGAATCTCCGAGCGCGGAGAATATGCCGGTACAGACGTTGTACAGCAGAACGAACAGAAATCCGCCTATATAAATATAAAGGTAGAGAAGAGAATCTTTCATTATATCGGCGGGGGTATCCAGAAGCTGCATGACGGCTTTACCGGAAGCTACTCCCGCTGCCGTCAGTACCGCGCCTATCACCGCAACGGAAATCATTATCGTGGAAACGCCCGACTTAACGTCGCGCATTCGCTTTTCGCCGAAAAGTCTGCTTATTATCACCGAACAGCCGAGGTTGCAGCCCAGAGCTATTGCCGTGAATATCATCGTAATGGGATAGGAAGCGCCCACCGCGGCGAGCGCGCTTTCTCCGAGTACCCTGCCCGCTATGATACTGTCCGCCATATTGTAAAGCTGTTGGAATACCGCGCTTACGAGAAGCGGCAGGCAGAACGCCCACAACACCTTGGAAGATTTACCTACCGTCAGATCCTTTACCATAAATACCTCTTTACATTTCTTCAATTAGTTATTATACTGATATCGGTGTTATATGGTATATATTAAAATAACTTTTTTGCTATCTCGTTTCAATATAACAAAAAAACGAACGGCGAGAAAAATGACGGAGTGCGGCGATGGATACCGAAATGCTTAAAAATTTCATAATCCTTGCAGAATCGGACAGTATTTCGCAGGCTGCGCGCAAGCTTTTTATGGCGCAATCGGCTTTGAGCAACCGACTGAAAGCGCTCGAGAAGGAATGCGGCGCGACGCTTATAGAGCGGGATTATCACAATTACAAACTTACGGCGAGCGGACGCGAGTTATACGAACGCGCAATGAAGATAGTCGAGCTTGCGGACTCGACGATAGAAGAGCTGCGCGCCGCGGAATCGGGACTCAGCGGAACGCTGAATCTTGCGGTCACGCCGTCGCTCGCTACGGGAATACTGCGGAATTTCCTCAGGAGATACCGCGAAGCCTACCCGGGGGTAACGGTAAGGCTGTACGAAGGAGCGACCCCGTACCTTCTCGCGAGGCTCGACGAAGGCTTATGCGACGCAGCGCTGGTGCGCACGCCGTATACGGTAAGCGCCTCATACACGGCGCAAACGGTCTATCGCGATAAAATGACTGTTCTGGCTTCCGAAAAGCTGCCTTCGGGATTAGAATTGAAAGATTTACTGAAATTCCCTCTGATACTAACGCACAGATACACATCTATGCTGGAGCGCATTTCCGCGCGCGAAGGACTCAAACTGAACGCGCCCGTGCAGTGCGAAGAAATAGCCACCTGCGTCGCGCTCGCGGAAACGGGGCTCGGCGCCACGATGATACCGCAATCCACCTACTCCAACTATGCCGCGCACGCGGGCAAGCTTAACGCAGCCCCGCTTCTCAGCGACGAGTGCGACACGTCCTGCGAGCTTGTATTCCTCAAGAACCGCCGCCTTTCCGCCGCCACCCGCAATTTCGCTAATATAGTGCGCGACAGCGTGTAGATGAAAATCCTATCGGATCTATCTTTTAGCCGTCGCTTATGCGACATGTGCCGCTTAAAGCGGCAAACCCGTACGATATATAAGCAACGAGGTACCGTATGAAAAAAATATTTGTGAGCCACTGTTCCAACGATTCGTCGCTCGGCGAACGCTTCGTCAATTTTCTGATTGACTCAGGCATACTGCCCGGAAACATCACCTTTTCCTCCAACCCGAATAACGGACTCGGTAGCGGAAGGCTCGACGATAAACTGAAAGAAAAAATCGCCGAATCGAATATATTCATTTTATTGGTCACGAAAAACTATCTCAGAAGCTATTATTGTATTGCGGAACTCAGCTGCGCGTGGTATCTGAATAAAGCCGTCATACCTATTATTTTCGATAATAACGACGAAACGAAATCAGTAATATCATCTCTGACAAACAACGCCCTTGCGATAGACGCATCCGACTCAAAAAAGCGCGCGGAGTCCCTGTATAAAATGCTGTTTGACGGGGAAGATCGACGCGATAGAAATAAAATATCGGAGCTGGCGGAAACATTTTTCTCCGACGCGGATCCCTCCGGTCCTCTCAGGCCTTACATCGGCGGAACAGAGGATCACGAAAACATCCTTATTCCTTGTAACAACTACGGCATACTTGCCGTCAAAAACGGCGGTATACCGGAATCCGAACTGAGCAACCTGCCGATATGCACAGAAATATATATTCTGTCTACCACAGGTGCAAATCTTATGAAAGGTCTTTCCTCTGGTGTGCTTCCGGCACAGTTAGCAGGAGGATGTCACGTAAAAATTCTTGTTCCGAACGCAATGTCGGAATTCTGCAAAGACGTTTGCCGAATAGAAAACATCGGTAATAATATACATTGCGCGACCGAGGACTCTTACAATTTCGCAAGAATAACTCAGGAATTCAAAGACGTTATACATTACTCAAAAGAGAGTCTAAAAAATGCCGGTAGCAATGCCTCCGGAAAAATAACCATAGCTTGTGCGCAAACGCTTTTAAGGCAAACCATAACCCTGTTCGTTTACGACTCGCGCCGAATGAACGGCAAGGGTTTCATGTCACTTACTTTGCCGCCGTCAAGAACGGTTGAAGGAAGTCCCGGGATATTGTTCAGATCCAACGGGATGCCGTCTTCCCTGTTCGAAATAGCAAAAAAACATTTGGACGGAATATGGGCAATAGCAAACGAGGAAAAAGAACTTATAGACGTGGGTGAATTGTCGGACGATTGCACGCCTGCCTATTTCAGACTAGAAAAACTATCCGCACGAAAGTTTTGGGATGAAAAATGTGCCGTAGCCAATAAAAACGCAGAATACGCCAAATATGAGGGAAACGGCATTTTGATCGAAGTAGCCGCCCAACACCCATTGATAGGAAACAAACCGAATAAAGAATTCAAAGCAAGACTTGATTTCGCGTTAAAACTATACCGAGAAGCCAAGCTTCAATGCGATACGGTCGTCGTTTATATACCGGGCAGTATTCACAAAAATCCCGGAGAAACCGACGTGATTTCTTTGTCTGCGGCAGGCTCCGCTTATCTGAAAGAATGCGGAGTAGACGAACGCGACATTCGCGGCGAAGACTGGAATAAGGAGTTCAAAGGCGATGACGGCGTCTACAATTCCGCCGATGAATGTTATGTTACCGCACAAGCTTTCTTCAAATATAATTATTCTAAAGTATCGGTCGTTTGTTCACCCGTACAAGCTATGAGAAAATATCTTTTCTATATTTATAACGGAATTTTCCCTCAGGTGTTCTGCATACCGTCGGCGAGAATGTTCCATCAGATCACGGACGAGATATTCAACTCCATAGAATGCGTTTTGTATAAAGACCACGACTGGCAGGACAAGAATTCGGAACGATTCCTGAACTCGCGTAAAGAACGCGGTTAATATCTACTTATAGCACAGACGACTCGCCTTCCGAGCCGGCGTATGTCCGCAAGACTACACCTTTTTGATGTTTTCAAGGGATAACCTCAAACATATTTCCTTGTCCGCGGGGCAAAAAGGATATGCGGTTATCTCCGCGGGATAAACCCACCTTATGTCGGCGTGTTCTATTCGGCGTGGAACGCCTTGTGCGATACACGCTTCGAACAGCGTGAGTCTTACCGTTATGTCGGGATATTCGTGGGTAAGCTCGGCATATACGCTGCCTACATTAAGTGTGACGTCCAGCTCCTCCCTGCACTCGCGCACGAGAGCTTCTTGCTTGCTTTCCCCCGCTTCCACTTTACCGCCGGGGAATTCCCATAAAAGTCCGCGCGCTTTGTTCGCGGGGCGCTGACAAATAAGTATTCTTTCGCCGTCGCGTATAAGTCCCGCAACCACTTCCGCCGTTATTTTATCCGTTTCATTCAAGTTGTTTCTTTGTTCCGACATGGTTTAAGTATATCACCCGTACAGTGCTTAGCGCAACGCGCCCGATGAGGTATTTAATCTTTTACGCAATTACGAAACGCCCTTGACTTCGGGCGTTCCGTTCGACGCGCATTGCGCATTTTATTTGTTTAAGGGTACCGTTTATCAATTAAAAGTCACCCACTTTGCGTATTTCCTTTTTGTCTATCATTCTGAGTCCGTAACAGTCGAAAGAACCGTCGGGGCTTATCTCGATGACCGTGCCGCCGCGCTGTGCGGTTTCTTTCGCTATTCCGAAGTACGCAAGATAGTCGATACTCATTCCGTAGGTGAGCCTTATGTAATAGTCGCCCGAACCGCCGTTATACCACAGCGAAAAGTTATTGTAGTGATCGTGCCCCACGAACACGCCCTGCGTGCTGCCTACGCGCACCATCGTTTCGAAAAGGTCGTCCTCGCCTATGCCGCTGCATACCACCTTACCGCCTTCTCCGGCGTTGCCGTAGATATATTTGACGTTGTCCGTGTCGCTGCCGCCGTTATCGAGCCATTCGAAATAGGCGTCTTTATGCTCCACGAGAGGTATATGGAAAAACGCAAGACTCTTAAAGAGCTCCGTCGCGCCGTTCAAGCGGTTTATCTCGTCCATACGGTTTATTTCGTTCTCGTACCACGTGACCTGATTGGCGTGTATGTTGTCGTAGTCCTGATAGAAGCCTCTCGCATAGGAATGGGAATCGAATAACGCTAGCGACTGCGTGATGATGCCGTCGCTGTTTTCGATGTTTATGAAATAGTTGCCGTAACCGTCCACGTCGTCGGGACCAGCCTGATAGAGGCAGTATTCGAGATCGTCGCTAGAGTAATAATCGGAAATTTCCTCTCGGGTATAGTAACTGTAGACCTCGGAATCGTGGTTACCGAACACCACCGCCCAGTAAATGCCTATCGACTCCATCATCTCGACAAAAATTTTGGTAGGCGCGAGATTGTTGAAACTGCCGCTCGAGAAAGGCACCGGATACGCCATATCGCCCGTCACGATTATGAGATCGGGCTTCGTGTAAGACACGAGATCGTATACCGCGTTCATCGCCATCATATCTTTCCTTAAGGAGAAAGCTCCCCCGCCGATATGTACGTCGGTAAGCTGAAGCACTTTGAAATCCCTGTCCGCGACAAAAGTGTAATAGCCCGTTTCCTCGTCGATGAAAGGCGCAGGAAGCGGATCGTCGACGACCACTTTTTCAAGTTCCGCGGCGTATTTCATATTGGCTTCGTTGCCTACGCGGGAGGTTATGCCCACCGCAAGCACGAAACAAACTATAACTCCGAACACTATACCCGTTATAACGAGCCCTTTTTTAACTCCGCGTCTCATCCTCGCTCCTTCCTACGCACACTTTCGCGTCGTAGCCGTATTTTTCTTT
>CALVNM010000054.1 GCA_944349735.1 uncultured Clostridia bacterium
ATATTCACGGGGCACAGCCACGTTCACGACATCTCCTTCGTCACCGCCCGTAACGGCAAGCCCGTTTACGACGTGTCAACTTCCGCCCTCTGCGGATATCCCCCGCAGTTCCGTAAAGCGGAATTTTTCGAGGACGGCACCGTCAAGGTGGAAACCGTCACACTGACAACCCTTTCGCGCTACGATCTCAAGGGAAAATCCCTTCCCGAATATTGCCGGGAAGGCTTCTTCGGCACTGTCGAACATATGATACGCGCGATGGCCTCCGACGAAAAGACGTTCGCCTACTTCGCCAACGGTATTTCTATACGGCCCTACACCGTGCATAAATTCTGGTTCCTTATCCGCCCCTTCGGCAAATTCATAAACAACCTTACTTTCGGCAAGGCGCGCCGTCTCTGCCGTAAAGAATGCGGCGTGACCAAAGAAGAGTTGGGCGACAAAGCCGACGAAAAGGTCGTCCCCGTCATCATGAAAATGGTAGAAAACCTTTACGCAGGCAACGCCGACATAGACCCCGCTTCCCCCGAATACCGCATCATTATGGGCGCTATCTCGATAATCGACGGACTTGTACGCCTTTTCCGCATAAACCTCAAGAAGATCACCGGCTACGCCACGGTGGCGGAGCTTATAGAACCGCTGCTCTACAATAACGGCATCGACGACTATATCGCCACCCTCGATCCCGAAAATCCCCCCGCGCCGCGCGTCAAACTCCCCGTTTTCCATAGCAACAAGGCTCTCGGCATCGTTATCGGCGCGGTAGTCCTGTTCGCGGCGTTCTTGCCGATATGGTTGGTCGCGGGCGCCGTCTGCGGTATCGTTTTCGCGATAAAATCCGCCGAAAGCAAAGACCCCAGATACCTCGTGCCGGAGCCGCTTAATCCGTCGTTCACGGAAGGCGACTGACGTGCGCCGCTTTTGCGCCGTTATTCGCTCTTAATCCGTTGACTTCCGCGCGCGCGGAAGTTATAATGAACAAGGTGTATATTAAAAAATATTAACCCGAAAACCATTCAAATCAAATCTTAAACCATACTAACGGAGGTTCACAATGAGCAAAAAAATGACCGTCGACGGTAATACCGCCGCATCGTACGTCGCTTACGCTTTCAGCGAAGTCGCCGCCATTTACCCCATAACCCCCTCCTCGCCCATGGCGGAATACGCCGACGAATGGGCTGCTCAGGGCGTTAAAAACATGTTCGGACAACCCTTGAGACTTGCCGAAATGCAGTCCGAGGCGGGTGCCGCGGGCGCCGTTCACGGCTCCCTCTGCGCGGGCGCTCTCACCACGACCTATACCGCCAGCCAAGGCTTGCTCCTCATGATCCCCAATATGTACAAGATCGCGGGCGAACTTCTCCCCTGCGTATTCCATGTTTCGGCAAGAGCCCTCGCCGCTCACGCTCTTAACATTTTCGGCGACCACGCCGACGTCATGGCATGCCGTCAGACCGGATTCGCCATGCTCGCCTCCAACTCCGTTCAGGAAGCCATGGACCTCGCCCTCGTGGCACACCTCTCCACTCTCGAGGCGAAAGTACCCTTCATCCACTTCTTCGACGGCTTCCGCACCTCCCACGAGGTCAGCAAGATCGACGCCATCGATTACGAGGATATGAAGAAGCTCGTCGACATGAAATTCATCGACGATTTCCGCGCACGCGCCCTTAACCCCGAACACCCCGTTCAGAAAGGCACCGCGCAGAACGGCGACATCTACTTCCAGAACAGAGAAGCCGCCAATAAATATTACGCTGCGGTTCCCGGCATCGTAGCCAAATACATGGAGAAAGTCTCCGCCCTCACCGGCAGAGAATATCACCTCTTCGATTATGTTGGCGCTCCCGACGCGGAGAAAGTCATCGTTATCATGGGCTCCGGCGCCGACGCCACCGAGGAAACCGTCAATTACCTCATGGCAAAAGGTCAGAAAGTCGGTCTCGTCAAAGTACGTCTGTACCGTCCTTTCGCCGCCGACGCTTTCGCCGCGGCTATCCCCGCCACCGCGAAATACATCACCGTCATGGACCGCACCAAGGAAGCAGGCTCTCTCGGCGAACCTCTCTACCTCGACGTTGTCGCCGCCCTTAAAGGCAAGACCGACGCCACCATCCTCGGCGGAAGATACGGTCTCGGCAGCAAAGAGTTCAACCCCACCATGGTCAACGCCATCTATAAGAATATGGGCGGCGCCAATAAGAACGGCTTCGTCGTGGGTATCGTGGACGACGTGACCGGCAACTACCTCCCTCTCGACGAATTCGTCAACGCCGCTCCCGAAGGAAGCATCTGCTGCAAGTTCTACGGTCTCGGCTCCGACGGTACGGTAGGCGCCAACAAGAACAGCATCAAGATCATCGGCGACCACACCGACAAATACGCTCAGGGCTACTTCGTGTACGACAGCAAAAAGTCCGGCGGCATCACCATTTCGCACCTCCGTTTCGGCGACAAGCCCATCAAGTCGAGCTACCTTATCGACAGAGCGGACTTCGTGGCGTGCCACACCCCGAGCTATCTTTTCCGTTACGATATGCTGAGCGACTTGAAGGAAGGCGGCACTTTCCTTCTGAACAGCATCTGGGAACCCGAAGAAATGGACAAAGAGCTTCCCGCTTCCGTGAAGAACGCGATAGCGAAGAAGCACATCAAGTTCTACACCCTCGACGGTAACAAGGTCATAGAGTCCATCGGCGCGACGAAGGGCGTCAACACCGTCATGCAGGCTGCGTTCTTCAAGCTCTCCGAAGTCATCCCCTACTCCGACGCCGAAGCGTACATGAAAGCGGCTATCAAAAAGACCTACGGCAAGAAGGGCGACGCCGTCGTCAATATGAACTACGCGGCGGTAGACGGCGCGATCAAGTTCCTCAAAGAGGTCAAATATCCCGAATCCTGGGCAACCACGACCGAAGGCGCTCCCATGGTAGCGGTAGCGGACGACAAATACTTCCGCGAAGTCATTCATCCCATCCTCAAGCAGGAAGGCGATAAGCTCCCCGTCTCCGCGTTCAACGCGGACGGCACCGTGCCCGTGGGCACCACCAAGTACGAGAAGCGCGGCACCGCGGTACACGTCCCCGTATGGATCCCCGAGAACTGCATACAGTGCAACCAGTGCTCTTTCGTCTGCCCGCACGCGGTCATTCGTCCCGTGCTCGCCACTCCCGAACAGCTCAAAGCGGCTCCCGAAGGCTTCGTGACCAAGGACGCCACCGGCTTCAAAGGATATAAATTCAGAATGCAGGTCAGCCCCTACGATTGTACGGGATGCGGCTCCTGCGCCAACGTCTGCCCCGCCAAGACCAAGGCTCTCGTGATGAAACCCATCGCAGAAGCCATCGCCGCCGACGCCGTCAACGCGGAATTCGCGGCAAATCTTCCCGAGACCGACAAGGTTTACAACACCAATACCGTTAAGGGCAGCCAGTTCGCCAAACCTCTCTTCGAGTTCAGCGGCGCTTGCGCGGGCTGCGGCGAAACTCCTTACGTCAAGCTCGTCACCCAGCTCTTCGGCGACAGAATGATCATCGCCAACGCGACGGGCTGCTCCTCCATTTACGGCGGCTCCGCTCCCACCTGCCCCTACACGACCAACGCGAAAGGCCGCGGACCCGCGTGGGCTAACAGCCTCTTCGAGGACAACGCCGAATTCGGTTACGGCATGAATCTCGCTTACGCGGCAAGGCGCAACGAGCTTAAATCTCTCGTCAAAGAGCTCGCGGAAGGCGCCTGGGCTGAATACGCCGAAGGAAAAGCCGCCTGCGAAGAATGGATAGCGGGAATGGACGACGCTGCGGCGAGCGAAGCGGCTGCCGAGAAGCTCCTCAAGGCTATCGAAGCCTGCAAGGATTGCGGTTGCGCGGCGGACGATCTCATCAAACGCATTTACGCGGCTAAAGACTGCCTCATCAAGAAGTCCATCTGGATCTTCGGCGGCGACGGCTGGGCATACGACATCGGCTACGGCGGACTCGACCACGTTCTCGCTTCGGGCGAAGACGTCAACGTCCTCGTTCTCGACACCGAAGTGTACTCCAACACCGGCGGTCAGGCTTCGAAGTCCACTCCTACGGGCTCCATCGCGAAGTTCGCGGCAAGCGGCAAGCGCGTAAAGAAGAAAGATCTCGGCATGATGGCTATGAGCTACGGTTACGTATACGTCGCGCAGGTATCCATGGGCGCCAACATGAACCAGCTGCTCAAAGCGCTCAAAGAAGCCGAAGCCTACAAAGGACCTTCGCTCATCATCGCTTACGCCACCTGCATCAACCACGGCGTCAATATGAGCCGTCCGATGGACGAAATGAAGAAAGCGGTCGAATGCGGCTACTGGCAGCTCTACCGTTACAACCCCGCGCTCGCGGACGAAGGCAAGAACCCCTTCTCGCTCGACAGTAAAGAGCCCACCGGCGATTACGCCGCGTTCCTCGCGGGCGAAACGAGATACGCGTCCCTGAAGAAACTCTATCCCGCGCTTGCCGAGAAGCTCTACGCGGAGAACGAGGCGCAGGCGAAAGCCCGTTACGCAGGATATAAATCCCTCTCCGAGAAGGAGTAACGCGAAGGGCGAAATTCTCGCGCAAAATTAAAACATAAAAGCGATAGCGTTCCGAGATAACTTCGAGGAACGCTATTCTTTTAGGTTGCGCTCACCTACCGGATGAGCGCGCCCATATACACCCTGCGGGAGTATCTTTTCACCTGCTTCTTTGCGAGCGTCGCTCGACACGAAACCGTAGTTCTTCGCTCCTACGCTTCGAAGCAGATAAAAATATATCTCCCTCGGGTGCCGACTACGTTAGGAAGGCATTACGTTAGATATGGTAAATAAAATTTAATATCCAAATAATAAACGATAGATATATAGCGCATTTTGCGCCTGAGGGAACAGGATTTTCGTTCAATTACGAGGGTAGGAGCGAAGATAGCAATACTGCATTGAGCGACGCTCCCGACGTAAGTGGGCAAAAAGACGTTTCCGCAAGGCGTTTAAGGGCGCGGCTATCCGTCAGGTAGCCGCAACCTAATAATAAACGAAAGCCATATAGCGCATTTTGCGCCTGAGGGAACAGGATTTTCGTTCAATTACGAGGGTAGAAGCGAAGATTGCAATACTGCATCGAGCGACGCTCCCGACGTAAGTGGACGAAAAGACGTTTCCGCAAGGTGTTTAAGGGCGCGGCTATCCGTCAGGTAGCCGCAACCGATAATTGCGCCCGTCCGTTAGGCGGGCGCAATGAGTAGTTTTACGCCGAGCAACACTCCCGACGGAGATAAGCAAAAAGACTCGCTCACAGGGTGTTCAAGATTGCGCTCATCCGTTAGGTGAGCGCAATAACTATTTCAGGTAACAGGTTATTTCTATGTTCTTGACGAAGATTTCCTCACGCGTTGCGGCGTCGTAATAGCTGTCTCTTATTATGATTTCTATCGTCGCCTGCGTGCCGTCTTGACCGTAATAATAATACTGCTTATAACTCCCGTCTTCCGTCTGTTCTTTTAAGCTGTATTCGCCGCCCGTTATTATTTCGGGCGCGGTCACGTTTTCGCCATAGTATACGACGGAGCCGAACGTATCGTACGCGTTTACGCTGAACGAATCGTATCCCGACGCGCTTACGTTGAAGTCGTATCCCAAATACTCCTCTTTCCATTCCGCGGCGGCATACTTCTTGTTGCTGATAATATAACTTGCAAAATTCGGAGCGTTCTCTATCGTTGCGCTATTGTCCACCGCTCTTATTTCGTAGCTTACATATACGGTTTCGCCACCGTATTCGTCATTACCGCTTCTTTCCGCTTTCAGATATATACCCGTTAAATCGTCGACGTAATACTTGACGTCGTAGACAAGCCCTCTTTCGATATGCTTTCCTTCGTACGCCGTACACTCTCTGCCTGCGACGGTTGCGGTTCCGGTAACGCGATAACGCTCTTTGTCGGCAAGATCTTTTTTATTTCTCAATGTCAAAGGCAGACGCGTATTGAAATATTCTTTTATATCGGTTATATCCTCTCTTTCCTTTTCCGCATACATCGTTTTGAGCGAGCCGAACTCGATGAAGTAATAATATCGGACGATTCCCTCGGACGTCGCCTTATAGTATGTGTTATCGTTAAGAAGGAGCCCGCCGTCTAAAATGAATATCGTTTCTTCCTCCATAGAGTGCATTTCTTCGCCTTCTATAGAGGTGAGCGCCTCGGTGTAAACTACCGTATAAGCTCCGTCGCCCAACGTACCCGCTATATCGTGACTGCCGAGCGAAGGCTCGAATTCGTCGCCGAAATAAGAGTATATGCCGTTAGGAAGCACTCCTTCGATTATCGTCATATAGCCGCCGGTATACATTGCGTATACGCAATAGTCCTCGCCGTCGGTCATAAGGAAATATACGTATTGTTCGCCTTCGGCTCCTAAATTATAATCCGCTTCTACGAGTCCCGCCGCGTCGAGCTCGTTTTTCCAGTCAATGACGTCGGCTTCCGGAACGTCGTACACTTTATATATGAAGCAGGGTTCGAGATATTTCTCGAGGTTTGTGCCCGAATCGTAATTGCCGACGAGATATTTTTTGCCCGCGCCTTTATACATTGGCGCTGCGCCGTCCGCGCCTTTGCCGTCGTCGCTTACCTGCGTGAATTCCGTTATCTCGAACACGGTCTCGCCGTATTCGACGACTTTGAACGCGAGCGCGTATTCGTCGCTATAGTAAATTACGCTTTCGCCGTTCTCGTATACGTCTACGGTAACGCCGCAAATTACGGCGCTTCCGTTTTTACCGTAATCCTTGTCGGGAGAGTAACTGAATATCGCGTACTCCGAGATCCTCTCTACGAACTCCGACAACGTATATGTCGTTTCCTCGCCGTAAGCGCTCTTTGCAACAATGCAGTCCAAGCCCCTTACTTCGTATATTACGGTTATCTCCCCGTTAAAAGCGTTACTCCCGATAAATACCGTTTCGTTACCGATCTTAGAGGCAAAATTGCGCTCCGACTCTTGTCCGGAAAAATCCGTCAGGTTGTAATAGAATTGCAGGGACTTGTCGGAAAAGAAGAATTCGGGCACCCTAATCTCCTCGATCGAGAACTCAAATCTAACGGCTTCCGCAAGCCCGTCGAACTCCGCTCTGTAAACGCGCATAGTGACTTCACAAGTGGCGTTTACTCCGAAAACGTATACGCCTTCGTAAATTTCTTCCGCTCCGCTCGCGATGAGTTTATCGCGGTAAGCTCCGAGTTCTGCGTCGCTCACACCCGCGGCGTACAGCGCGCACGCTTCGTAATCCGTGTTCGTGTCTGTTTCCTCGTCCCAATAGCTGTCGAAATAATAGCTTACGTAATACCCGCTTGCGCCGTCTATGGCGGGGATAGCGGGCATGGGATCAACGCCGGTAAGAACTTTTTCGAGCGGCATATCATTTTCGAGCTCGTATTCGTCGGGAAGCGCCGCGTATTCCTCCAGTCCGTCGGTACTGTCGCTTATCGAGCTTACGAGGACCTTCTCCTCTCTGTTCTCGGTAACGTATTCGTAGCCGAGCGCCACGTTATTCGTTTTCTCCACCCAGAAAGTCATCGTCAAGGTCGTTTCGACGTATTCGCCGCCGTTATCGAGCATTATTTCGATCTGACCCTCTCTCTTTTCGATAGTGTAACCGCCTACGTTCTGCTCTTCCCCCGTAGATGTGACGTTTTTCGCGCTTGCATAATAATTCTGCGCGCTCCAGAGCCAGGCATAAGTAAGGAAATTCCTTATAAGATAAAATTTCCCTCCGTCGAGAGGCGCTTTATTCCTTCCGTTGTTGACCATGCGGTATGCCATACCGTCGGCTCTTAAGAAAAGCATGCCGTCGATAGCGCTGTCATCGGTAAGGATAACTCCGCATTCGTCATCGTATATCAGCGTTTCGGTATAAACTTCTTCGACTACGCCGTATTCCTTGTGTATTTCTCCCGTGACCTCGTCCTTTACTTCGAAATAGTCTTTGCGCTTTACGGTGACGTCGGCTTTTATCGTGCCCGATCCGATAATATCTATAATCTGCTTGCCGCCTTCGGCTATCTCGCGCGCGGTGGCGTTATAGACCGACAGGAAAATAAACGGTTTCAACTCTGCGGAAGATCCGTCCTGCGGCACGTCTTTACCTAAATACAGATCGGCATAATACAGTTCGTTGCCTCTTACCGCTACGTACGTGGCGCTCTTTTCACCGTCGCCGTAATCGTTTTCCGTATCGAGCACATATCCTGCATTCCGTAAAACATTCGCCACGTTATCGTAATAGCTCGCCTGTACGTCCGTCAGCTGTATATCCACGCTCGGCACCCTTCCCATTCTGTCGGCTTCGTCGATCGCCGCGGCGGTAAGCCTGGAGCCTTCCGGTTGAGTCAGCGCGCCGAGTCCGAACTCGATAAGCTTATCCTTCGGCCATACGTAGATTTTTTCTTCGTATTTCGTTTTGTAGTATATAAAGGTATATACTCCCTCTTTTTCTATGACGATAAGCGACTGCTTGTCCGCGCTCTCGTAATATTCGAAATTATATTCGCCCATTACGCCTTTCTCGACGAAAATAAACCCTGCCGTAACGCAATCTTCGAGATAGCTCTTGACCGAGCCGCCGGTTTCGTCCTCGGCTTGAAACACCTTGTATTCCTCCGCCATGTCGAGCGCTTCCTTGAGCCCGCTCGTTTCCATTCCTTCCGAGCTCTCTATGTCGTCGATGACCCTGTCGGCTTCTTCGCGGGTAATATCCGTTTTCTGCCCCGAAAATTCAGGTAAAACAGCCGTCTTGCCGCTTTCGTCATTGTTGACCGGCGGCTCTTCTACGGTCGTGCAAGCCGCTAAAATAAGCAATACCGACATACATAAAATAATCGTTGCGAATATAAATTTCTTTCTCATTCTGCACCTCTTAAAATATAGTAATCAACCACGCCTCTTTTGTCAAACATATATAAACAATAATATATACGCGCGATGCGGGCGAATAAAAATAAGTCGTTTTCTGTCCGCTAATGTTTTCGATTGCCGTTTACGGTATTCGGTTCACAAAAAAACGCTCCGTAAAAGGAGCGTTTTTTGTCTCGGGTTTTATTTTGCGTTAGTCCGCTTTGTAGGGCAGGAGCGCCATGAAACGGGCGCGTTTGATTGCCTGGGAAAGGGCGCGCTGGTGCTTGACGCATACGCCGCTCATTCTGCGCGGAAGAATCTTGCCCTTCTCGGTGATGAAACGGGTGCGCTTCTCGCCGTCTTTGAAACTGCGCTCGGAGGACTTCTCCATCTCCTTCGCAAGCGCGATATAGTCGATCTCGTCGACTTTGTTCACGCAGAAAGGACATACCTTCTTCTTCGGGGGACGTTTGCCGCCGAGAGGTCTCGCTTTTACTCCTTCTTTGACTGCCATATCTCAATTCTCCTTTATTCGTTATCAGAAAGGAAGATCGTCGTCGCTCACTTCTACGGGACGGGCGTCTTCCATGCGCGGTCTCCTCTGCGAAGCTACTTCGGGAATGTCGGGAAGTACGTCACGGCCGTCGTCGCTTCTCGTGGACAGGAACTGGACTTCGTCGGCTATTATCTCGGTAACATACCTCTTGACGCCGTCTCTGTCGTCGTAGGTGCGGGTCTGTACAGAGCCGCAGATGCCCACTTTGCTTCCCTTCTTGAGGTGCTTGGCGCAGTTTTCCGCCTGGTTACGCCAGCATACCACCGGCAGAAAATCGGTCTGGCGGGAACCGTCACTGCTCGAATAAGGACGATTGACCGCTACCGTGAATCTGCATACGCATATGTTGCTGGGCGTGTACTGCTGTTCGGGATCTTTGGTAAGATTTCCTATAAGAATAACTTTGTTCATTGTTCTTCCCCCTAGCCGCTATGCCTGCTTGGTGATGAGCTGACGGACAATATTCTCGTTAATTCTCATCTGTCTGTCGACTTCCTGCGGCACGGTGGGTTCTGCTTCGAAAAGCATTCTCACGTAGTAGCCTTCGGTCTTGTAGTTGATAGGATACGCATACTTGCGAGTACCCCATTTGTCGACCGTGGTTACCGTTCCGCCGAGACTTGCGATAAGGTCGGTGAATTTCGTCACGACCGCTTCTTTCGCCTCGTCGTCAATACCGTTCTCGATGATGAAAAGCAACTGGTATTTAGTCATTGTCTATACCTCCTTCTGGACTTATGGCTCCCGCGGGAGCAAGGATACGCCGGAGCGGGCTCCGACGAAATGCTTGATTATTATATATATAAAAAA
>CALVNM010000055.1 GCA_944349735.1 uncultured Clostridia bacterium
CATTACGGGGGCGAATTTATTTTGCGCATCGAGGACACGGACGAGAAGCGTTACGTGCCCGGCGCGGTGGAACTCATCTACCGCACGCTGGAAGCCAGCGGCTTCCGTATCGACGAAGGTCCCCTCAACGGCGGGGCGTACGGACCTTACGTCCAGAGCGAGCGCAAAGCCATATATCAAGAGTATGCGCGTAAGCTCATCGACCTCGGAGGAGCGTATTACTGCTTCTGCGATAAAGAGCGTTTGGAGTCCTTAACAGACGAAAACGGTAATCGTAAATACGATAAACATTGCCTGCGTTTATCGCCGGAGGAGGTCAGGAGAAGGCTCGACGCGGGAGAGGAATTCGTGATACGCCAGAATATTCCCGAGCACGGCATGACCGAATACGAGGATATGGTCTACGGGAAAATATCGGTGGATTGCGCCGATCTCGAGGATAACATCCTCATCAAGTCGGACGGGATGCCCACTTACAATTTCGCCAACGTCATAGACGATCACCTCATGGGTATCACCCACGTAATGCGCGGAGCGGAATATCTCTCGAGCACGCCGAAATACAATCTCATTTACGCGGCGTTCGGCTGGGAGCCTCCGAAGTACATTCATCTTCCCGCGATCATGAAGGACGCGCAGCATAAGCTTTCCAAGCGTTACGGCGACGCGAATTTCGAGGATTTCATAGCGAAAGGCTATTTGCCCGAAGCGATAATCAATTATATCGCGCTTCTCGGCTGGAGTCCCAAGAGCGACATCGAGAAAATGGATATGGCTACTCTCACCGAGCTGTTCGGCGTGGAAGGAATAAGCAAGTCGGGCAGCATATTCGACGAGCCGAAAATGCGCTGGCTCAACGGGCTGTACGTAAAGGAGCTTCCCCGGGAAAGATTCGCGGAACTCGCCGCTCCGTGGTACGATAAGAGCGCGGTAGCGGGGAAATACGATTACGCGAAGTGGAACGCCCTTTTACAGAGCAGGATAGACATTTTCTCCGAGATACCCGAGAAAGTGGCGTTTATCGAGGATTTTAAGGAATACGATCTTGCCCTTTACGACCATAAGAAACTGAAAGCGGACGCAAGCGTGGGATATACCGCGATAAAGTATGCTTTGGAAGCGCTCGAGCCGCTCGAAATTTTCGACGAAGAAAGCATTTCCGCGGCGTTTGCCGCGAAAGCCGAGGAAAAGGGCATGAAGAAAGGTCAGCTTCTTTGGAGCGTGCGCGTGGCGGTCACCGGTTACGCCGTAACGCCCGGCGGCGCGGTGGAGATGGCGGACATTCTCGGCAAAGAGGAAACTTTGAGAAGGCTCGGTTTCAGTAAAGAGCTCATAGAAAAGAAAGGCAATGTACAGAATAGCTGAATTCCGTAAAATAAGCAGGGAGAGGTATCTCAAGGACGCTTCCGAAGTGACCGACGAAGCGGTAGCGAGCGCGGCTTTCGATAAGATAATCATGCCCGCAAGGGCTACGCGCGGCTCGGCGGGATACGATTTCCATGCGCCTTACGCCTTCGCGCTCGAGCCCGGCGAAACGGTCAAAATACCTACGGGTATACGCGCCGTTATGGACGACGGCTGGGTGCTTATGCTTTATCCGAGGAGCGGACTCGGCTATAAGTACCGCGTGATGCTCAACAATACGACGGGGATAATCGATTCCGACTACTGTTATTCGGATAACGAAGGACACATTTTCATCAAGCTGTACAACGGCGGCGACAAGAGAATGGAAGTCGACGAAGGAGCGGCTTTCGTGCAGGGCGTGTTCCTTCCCTACGGAATAACCAGGGACGACGACGCGACCGCTACGAGAAACGGAGGCTTCGGCAGCACGTCGCGGAAATAGACCGCTTCCACCGTCCGCGCCCGTCCCTTCGGGGGCGGCTTTTATTTATCGGGGAAATACCGTCTTTACAAAGGCGGGCACAGGTTTTATAATTATTATGTACGGAACAGTGCGCGGGCGATAATCGGAGCCGCGGTTTTTCGGGAGGGCAGGAATGAAAAAATTAGGTATAGCTGTATTGATAATACTTGTGATCGGAACGTTAGGCCTCGGCGTCGCGGGGATTACAGGCTGGCGCGACGCGAGCAACGCGCCGACCGGTTGGTACAAGACGAGAGTGGCGGACGCGGCGCTCTACCCCGAAAACTTTGAATACGTCGATTACGCTACGGAAGTGGTATTCGATTACGAGAAATATCCCGATCTCGTCGATCAGGGGCTTTTCTGGTGCTATTATGACGAAACGCTCGGGGAAGTGGTGAGGTTGGACGCCGACTCCGACGAAGGAGCCGCTCTCGTCGATCCCGACAAACCCACGATAATCAACGTACACGGCATGATGGCGGACGGGCATTATAATGAGGAAGCGTATTACGTAAATACGAAGATAGGCACCGCCGAGGAGCTCGGCATAACCGAAGACGAATATCCCGTGCAGATGACGAAACTGTGGCTTGACGCGGGCTACAACGTAGGCATATACAATTATAACAGATTTGCGTCTGAGACCATCGATTTCGCGGGTATAGAGGAGAAGGTCTGGGCGAATAACGGGAAGAACGGAATAAGGTACAGAAGCGCGGACGGCACTCTGCATCACGACGTGTCTCCTTACACGGTGGCGGAGCATTTTGCCGCAGATTATATCCGCGCGACGAAAAAGCTTCCCGACGATTTCGGAAAGAAGGAAATAAGAGTGGCAGCCCATTCGATGGGAGGCGAGGTAAGCGCGGCGGGACTTTTCCTGCTTACCGAGCTTGCCGACGCGAGAGTTGGGCAGATAGACCGTGCGAAGATTCCTTCGCGCTATATGATGGAGGACACTTTCTTCGCCGTTCATCTCAAGGTCAAAGGTAAATGGACCTACGGCGGACAGAAGGGACTGATCTGCCGCTGGAGCGGCAACGTAATCCCGGGCAACGATACCGGCGTCACGACGATAGAGGCGCTCAAGGATCTTGCCGCCAACGGGATAGTGATGGACTATTATTCTTATACGGCCAGTTTCCTCAACGGGCTGATGACCGACGAAATGCGCGCCGATCTCGTGTCCGTCTCGGCATATATAATAATCGATCCCGTATACGACTCTTACGGCAAAGGTTACGATTTGGTTTCGGAGGGGCATAACGGCGTAAGACAATACCTGCTCTGCTCCGTGACCAATCCTTACGACGCCGCCGCGGATCTCACCGACGAAGAGAAAGTCGCGTACGCCGCCGCGCTGCCCACGTCGGAGATGGCGGCTCTAGTGGGTAATTGCTGGCAACAGACGGGAGGCGCTTCCACCGTGACCACGGCGGACGACGTGTATATTATGAATACCTCGGAGATACTCGGCAATGATTAAGACCGTCGTCGCGATAGGCGGCGGAGAGCTCAGGTACAAGACGACTCGCGCGATAGACGCTTACATAGCGAAACTTGCGAAGGAGCATGCGGGAGAAAGACGCGCGAGAGCCGTTTTCATCGGTACCGCGAGTCACGACAGCTTACCTTATTTCAATACGTTCCGTAAGACGTACACGTCCGATTTCGATATAAAAGCGGACGTCGCTTTACTTACGAAAAAAGACGTTCCGATGGAGAAGACCGCCGCTAAACTTGCGGAAGCCGACGCTCTGTACATCGGCGGCGGCGACACGCTTTATATGCTGGACGTCTGGAAGCGCACGGGGATGATCGGGCTCATACTCGACGCCTACGAGAGGGGTACGGTGATTGCTGGACTGTCCGCGGGCGCAATATGCTGGTTTAAGAAGATGTACACCGATTCCGACGTGAGCGCGGTAAGCGGTTATGCCGTTCACGACGGGATAGGAGTTATCGACGGCATCATGACTCCGCACTACAACAGCCGTAAAGAGTTCGACGGCGTCGCGGCGGGATACGCTCTTACGGCTTACGCCGCAGAGGACGACTCCGCAATAGTGTTCAGGGACGGCTTGCTTGCGGGAAGCCTCACTTCGGGAGGTAAAGCCTACCGAATATCGTCGGGCGTGAAAGAGGAGATACCGCCCGTGACGGACTGAAGGTAAAGGAAACGCCCGCTTCGGAAGCGGGCGTTGTTTTTTGAACCGAAGTCGCAAGCGGCTCAGTCGAAGTCGATGTCGATCAGAACGGGCGTGCCGGTAGGGGAATCTATTTTGATCTCCAGCTCCGCTCTGCCTACTTTTACCTCTACGAAATAGACGTACGCGGATAGCTTGAGGGGAGATTCCATTTTCAGTTCTTTTTCTGTCTCGGTTACCAAAACGTTCGGATCGGTCATCTTTAATTCGTTTACTGCGTACTCGTAAGCGAAGTCAGACGCTATCGTGCGCGCTTTGGCGTAGTCAACGTTATCGGAGTTTTTCGCGCTCGCGTATGCCGTCCCGTATATGCCTCCGCAGATAGCCGCCGCGGCTATAGCGAATACGAGTACCACTATAGCGAATACCGTGACTGCGGTGCGCAAGGTATAAGCTTTTTTCGCTTTCTTGTATTGTTCCGCTTCCGCTTTTTCCAGGGAGGGACGCGGCGCGCGGTCTTCCGCCATCAGTTCCTCCAGCTTCTTCAGTTTGTTCAGCTCCGATTTTACGTAAGCTATCTCTTCTTCGCTTGCCGTGCCCGCAAGAAAGCGGTCGTATGCGTTGTCAAAATTCATATATTGCCTCCAATATTTTTTTCATTTCTTCTCTGCCTCTGTACAGGCTTACGCGGACGTTGACTTCCGTTTTGCCGACGATGTCGGCTATCTCTTTGACGCTCATCTCCTCGAAGTAGAACAGAACGAGTATTTCGCGGAGATTTTCGGGCAAAAGACCGATGGCTTTGTGCAAGGCGCGGTATTCTTCGTCGCGTATAACTTTTTCTACTGCGTTTTCGGCTTCGTCCGCGACGTCGCCTTCGAGCGCAGTCGTTTTTCCGCTTCTTCTGCCGCGCGAGTATATTTCGTTACGGCATACCCGTAATAGCCACGGCCTGAAATCACGAATCTTTTTGTCAGCCGTGTTCAGCGCCCTGAAAAACGCCACCGAAACTATGTCTTCCGCTTCCTGCGCGTTTTTCGTTATCGTCAGCGTATAGAGATAAGCGTCGTTATAATGCTCTTTAAACAGCTCCTCTACAGCGTCCGATCTCATAGGTTCTCCTTATTTCAGTCGCGCTCTTTCTCGAATCGGAGTATTTCTCCGGTAAGAGCGTCGATCACGTATTCGTATTCGTATCCGTCTTTTTTGAATTCCACCTCGAATACCGCTTTGCCGCCTTCGTATTTGTATTCGGTATCCGCGTCGTAGGGATCGGAGACCGCCGCGTGAGCGAGCGCCGCGTTAAGCGCCGCTTCCGCGCCGATCGTCGCGGTGACGTCGGGCATGGAAGGGGAATATTCTTCGTCGTACTTCTTGAGCGAATAGAGTATTTCGCCCGTCAGCGCGTCGACTACGTACTCGTATTCGTAACCGCCCTTATGGAATTCCACCTCGAATACCGCGGTACCGCGTTCGTAGTCGTAATCGACGTCTGCGTTATAAGGTTCGGTGACGCCCGCATGAGTGAGAGCGGCGTTCAGAGCGGCGTCGGTGCCGATCGTGTCGCTTGCGGGGGGCAGTTGCGCGTTGTGGTCGCCGTCGGCTTTGTTATAAGAAGAGAGTATCTCTCCCGTGAGGGCGTCAACCACGTAATCGTATTCGTAGCCGTCCTTCTTGAATTCCACGTCGAATACCGCTTTGCCGCCTTCGTATTCGTAGTCCACGTCGACGTCGTAGGGGTCTGCGATTCCCGCGTGGGCGAGAGCTGCGTTCAGAGCGGCTTCGGCTCCGACGGTACCGCTTATGTCGGGTATCGCGGAGGAGCCAACGTTACCGGCGTTTTCCGTGTCCACGGAAAGAAGTTTTCCGGTTGCGGCGTCGATCTTGATCTCGAAAAGCACGCCGTCTTTTACGAATTTCACTTCGTAAACGGTTTTGCCGTCTTCGCGGTCCGCTTCGCTCGAGACGTAAGCAACGTCGGCTTTGGTGAGTCCCTGCGCGGAAAGAGCCACGCTTTCCGCTTGCGCGGCGGTGATGGCGGCTCCTTTGATGTCGTTGCCGCTTTCCGCACAACCGGCGAGTATGCATATCGCCGCTATCAAGCACGTTGCGAGCGCCGCGACGACAATTATTTTAGAGGATCTTTTTTTCATTTTCGGTTTTCTCCTTGACTTTTTTAAGCGCTTTCACATAATAGACGCGCCGTAACGCAAAAGGTTACGCGGAAACCGAAAAATTTTTTCGGGATTTATCCGATCCTGTACCGATATGTTATAACACGGAACCTGCCGTCGGGTCAACAGCGCGGCCGCTTAGGAGATAACATAATAAACAGGTCGAGCGCAATAAAATAAATCAAATTAGTTAACGAGCCTGTCGAAAACCGTTGACGAAAGGCGCGCGCGGGAATATACTTTTTGCGGAAATAAAGAACGGGAGAGAGCGGGGAGCATCGGGATATGTCCGAGGACGCCAAATTTAACAGCTTTCACGAGAGCGACGCGGAGAAAGGGACGGAAAGCGCGGCGGTCGGCGGCGCTGCGGAAGAAGCGGAAACGGAAAGGGGAGCAGCTCCCGTATCCGGCGGTGCTGCGGGAGCGGCGCACGCTCACCGTTATCACATGCCCGACGTCAAAGAGATCGGGAAACTGATCAAGAAGTATCATATAACCGAATTTTTCAAATCCAACGCGGTGCTTTTATCGAGGTTCACATCGGCGTATCCGGCGTTGCTCGTAGCGGTCAATCTCGGCGGTTTGGGTACCTCGATAGCCTCTCTTGCGAGCCTGATCACGCTGAATACTTATCGCAAACTCATGCCCGGCGAAACGAAAAAATACCTCCTCAAACTTCTGTTGATAAACTTTACGTTCCTTGCCTTGCTGATCGGTGTAGGATATCTCAATCCTCTCGTGATCGGTTGAACGAAAGGCCCGGCGCATCATAGTAATAGACTATTTCTATATCCGGAGACGTGAGTACGGATTGCGGCAGCGAACAATAATAGGGCGCTATGATCGTACGCAAAGACCCGAGTCCGTATAAAGCGGATTCTCCTATCTCGGTAATATAAGCTCCTACCACTATACATTCGATATTCGCCGTATAAAGCAGAACGAAATCGGCTATAGCCGTTACGGGGACGTTATTATAAGTGTCGGGGATTATAAGCAAGCGACAATCTTCTTCCGCGGGCGCGAAACCGCTCAATATGAAACTGCCTCCGGTGGACAGCAGATAGCGCAAAGTGCCGCAATCGTATGAATAATCTATATCTCCGCATGCGGCGCAGATCCCTCCCGAATAATCGTGACCCGGAGCCGGTATCTCGTAAGACGTTTGCTTGCCGCAATTCACGCAGGTTTCCGTAACGTGCCCGCTTTCATCGCAGCCGTAATATTCGGTAACGGTTATTACGGTATGATCTTCGCTCGCAGGCTCCGTATGCGTACAGCCTTCGCGCAGACAGACTTTGTCGCAGCAGGGGAAGTTATCGGCATACAGATGTCCGTAAGCTTCGGTCGGATCGCATAAGTAAGTATATCCGCAGCTTCGGCATACGTGTCGGGTATATCCGTCCGTTTCGCAGTCGGGAGGGAAAACTGTGTCGGTAAAATCGTGTTCCGCTAGCGGTAGCCGCGTGACTTCGCCGTAAAGATGTCCGCAAACCGCGCATATTTCTGCGGTATATCCCTCCTCTGCGCAGGTGGACGGCACGGTCACGGTCTCGTATCGGTGAGGCTCCGCGGCATATTCGACGTGATCGCAACCTTCGCGGACGCAGCTTCTGTCGCAACACGCGCAATCGTTATCGTACAGATGCCCGAGCGCGGGAAAAGTCGCCGCGATCTCTATGAAGCCGCATACGGAACAAACCTTTTCGGTACGGCCTTCTTCCGTACATTCGGCGGGATACGTCACTGTTTCGTATGCATGGCCCGAGGGCGCGGTGAAATCGTCTTTATAAGAGTATCCGCAAGGACATTCGTATAGCGTATATCCCGTATCGGTGCATGTCGGAGGGAAAACCGTGACCCAATAATCGTGATCGCCCGAAGCGTATTCTACGTGATCGCAGCCTTCACGGATACAGTGCCTGTCCGCGCAGTAGTAGTCCGAATCGTAGATATGCCAAAGAGGGACTGTGTAGCTATCTGCGTACGAGTCCCCGCATACGGAACATACGTGCTCGGTATAACCGCCTTTTTCGCAGACGGGCGGGATCACGGCGTCCTCGTAATCGTGACCGTATGCTTCGACGGTCTCTTCCTCGGTAACGCCGCACGCGGTACAAGTACGTACGCGCTCGCCGTCGGTAATACACGTCGCTTCGGTCACGGGGACCCATTCTCCGAAAGAGTGCCCGGTTTCTTCGGTCTCTTCGCCGATAAACTCTTCGCCGCATACGCATTCGTATACCGTATATCCCTTTTCGGTGCACGCGGGCGGCACCGTTTCCTTTACGGTAAAAGTGTGATCTTCGGGAGGCGCGACGAATCCGCATCCCTCGTTCAGGCACTTTCTTTCGGTACAAGGCGGCGCGTCTTTGAGTTTGTGACCCGTGGCTGGAAGCACTATGGAGACCGACGCTCCGCACGGACACGTCTTGACTTTTTCCCCGCTTTCGGCGCAAGTAGGTTGCCTGACGGTCACGTATTCCGACCAATTGTGTTCGTGAGACGCAGAATCGACGGATGCGACGCCGCCGGAAGAAGTTGCTTCGGAGTCTGAAGGATTACATGCTGCGAGTAAGAGTGCCGTCGAAATAAGTATCAGAATAAGAGTGACAAACAAAAACCGTTTCATCGATACATCCCCCTATAGGAATTTTCTAAGAAAAATTTTAGGTATGTTTGTCGGGAAATGTCAATAAATATCGGAGATTTAAGAAGTAACCCGAGGTAATATTTGCGCAAAATCGCATTCGGGTAAAATGTAGTAAAAGGTAACGTAAAGAGCGCGGAGAACGCGCGTGCGTAAATCTGCGTACGTTTTCCGATGTCCGCCGTCTTGCGGCGCGCCTCTAAGGCGCGCCGCTTTGTCTTTAGGGAATCTATCTGATCACCGTGGCAAGGAAGGTGACCGTTGAGAGGCTCTGGTCTTCTCCGGCTTCGTCGCGGGTGAGCCAGATCACGGCGAGCAGTTTGCTTCCGGCAGTCACTTCGTAATCGAGTGCAACGTCTCCGTTGAATATGGTGCCTGCGGGTACTATTCCCGATATTTCGGGCGACATGGTAAGTTCCGAACCGGGAACGTATGTGAAGTTCAGCGTTCCTGCCGGAGCGGTATACAGACGTGCTTTCAGACGGGCGGTGTGGGCAAAGTTTTCGAGAGCCGTAACGGCGCTTTCTATATACACGTGCTCGAGTCTTCCGGTTATCGGGATCATTACCGCGTAGGACATGTCGGCGGCGACTAGATTTATCGCATCTTCGGGCGCCTGATTGTTGGTGCTCTGTCCCGAAACGGCATTACCGACGTATCTCAGATCGCTTTGGGTGTCGTTCGCGAACAACGAAGTGGTGACGGGTTTATCGCCGGAAGTAAGCGATATAGCGCTGAGCGCACCCGCGCCGCTAGGTCCGGTAGGACCCGTGGGACCGGTAGGACCTGTAGCGCCCTCGGGACCCGTGGGACCTGTAGCGCCCTCCGCTCCGGTATCGCCCTGCGGTCCGGTGGGACCTGTCGCTCCTTCGGGGCCCGTGGGACCGGTTGCGCCTTCGGGGCCGGTGGGACCGGTCGCTCCTTCGGGACCTGTGGGACCCGTTGCACCTTCGGGACCGGTGGGGCCGGTAGCCCCCGTACCTTCGGGGCCTGTAGGACCGGTGGGGCCCGTTGCACCTTCGGGACCGGTGGGACCGGTAGCCCCCGTACCTTCGGGACCGGTAGGACCCGCGGCACCCGTAGCGCCCGTGGGACCCGTAGCTCCCGTACCGGCGGGACCCGTAGGACCTGTGGGACCCGTTGCCCCAGCGGCACCCGTAGC
>CALVNM010000056.1 GCA_944349735.1 uncultured Clostridia bacterium
AACGTCACACCCGTCTATCCTGAAGCGATCGCTTCCTATTTATTATTGTAACATTCGGTTAAAAATTTGACAATATCTGTTTTACCCGGTTTGTGCCGCCTCGCGCCCTGCTGCGCGAGAGGCCGCGGACCGTTTAGGATTCCGTGACGGGACCACTCGCTCAAATCTGTGCTTGTATGCGCTTTTTCGTTTGTTTACGGGGACTGTGAATTTATGTGCGGTTCGTTTAGCTCGTCAGGTTTGCACCGCGTTGCGGCGCAAACTTGCGGCCGCCTCGCGCCCTAAGGCGCGAGAGGCCGCGGACCGTTTAAGGATTCCGTGACGGGATCACTCGCTCAAATCTGTGCTTGTATGCGCTTTTTCGTTTGTTTACGGGGACTGTGAATTTATGTGCTCTGCGTTTAGCTCGTCAGGTTTGCACCGCGTTGCGGCGCAAACTTGCGGCCGCCTCGCGCCCTAAGGCGCGAGAGGCCGCGGACCGTTTAAGGATTCCGTGACGGGATCACTCGCTCAAATCTGTGCTTGTATGCGCTTTTTCGTTTGTTTACGGGGACTGTGAATTTATGTGCGGTTCGTTCAGCTCGTCAGGTTTGCACCGCTTCGCGGCGCAAACTTGCGGCCGCCTCGCGCCCTAAGGCGCGAGAGGCCTCGGACCGTTTAAGGATTCCGTGACGGGACCACTCGCTCAAATCTGTGCTTGTATATGCTTTTTCGTTTGTTTACGGGGACTGTGATTGTATGTACTCTACGTTTAGCTCGTCAGGTTTGCACCGCTTCGCGGCGCAAACTTGCGGACTCCTCGAGGCACAAGCCTCGAGAAGTCCTGCCCGTCACTAGCTCCAAAAGCAAACAGACGGCTTGCACCGTCTGTTTGCTTTTGGAGCTAGTGACGGGACTCGGACCCGTGACCTCGTCCTTACCAAGGACGCGCTCTACCTGCTGAGCTACACCAGCTTATTCCGTTGTTTACGCCCCTTCCGAGGTCGCTTTCTTATTATAGGTTGTGTTTTTGCTTATGTCAATTGTTTTTGCCTTAATTCGTTTTACAAATTTGCCATGATGGCATATAATACTATACATAGCGGCGTTTCGTCGTCGCAAGGAGATTGCTTATGTCGATTATGCTCAACGAGTTCCTGTCCGCGCCCGACGTCGTCCGTAACGTCATCGCCGCGAACAAAGCCGTTTACCGCGCTATCGCCAAAGAGTTCAAGGAGCGCGGCATTACCAATATAACGACCGTCGCGAGGGGCACTTCCGACAACGCCGCCACATACTTCAAGTATATCGTGGAAGCTATCGGAGAAATTATGGTAAGCAAGTTCACTCCTTCCATAACGACCGTGTACGGCGCAAAAGTCAATCTCTCTAAAAACATGGTGCTCGCTATATCCCAAAGCGGTATGTCCACCGACACGCTTATGGTAGTGCAAAGCGCCAAGGAAACGGGTGCTATGACCGTAGCGGTTACCAACAATCCCGAATCCCCTCTCGCGCGCATGTGCGATTACCATATAGATCTTGCGGCGGGCGTCGAGCACAGCGTAGGCGCGACTAAATCTTTCCTTGCAGCCCTCACCGCCATGTACATGCTCTCGAACGCGCTCTCTCCCGTCACCGCAAAAATGAACGTGGCGGAGCTTGCGCCTCTGCTCGAGGATTTCATTGAGAGCTATAAGGACAGCATCAAAGCTTTTGCGGAAGAAACCAAAGATCTCGACAATTATATTATCCTTACACGCGGCCTCTGCCAATGCGTGGCGAGCGAACTTTCGCTTAAGATGATGGAATCCTGCTATAAATTCACGCGTCCTTTCTCGACGTCGGACTTCATGCACGGACCCATATCGATCGTGGAAGAAGGCACTCCCGTCCTCATGATAGCGCCCGATTCCGAGTTCACCGACGAATTCATAAGCATGACGACCCGCCTCAATCTGCTCGGAGCAAACGTAATTGCTCTTACCGACATCAAAGACGTCGAACGTATGTCCTCCAAGACTTTGCGTATGCCTACGGGACGCGGTATGCACGCTCCTTTCATCTATTCGATAGCTGTGGAATTGTACGTTGCGTATATGGCGGAAGCGCTCGGTATAAACGCCGATTCCCCGAGAAACCGCAGCAAGGTAACTATCACGAAATAAGCGTAATGCGTCACATTAACAAGCGGACGGTTACCCGCCCGCTTGTTTTGATAATGCGGATATGGAATTCATAAAAATAATTGACATAAAAAAATATAAATTCGCAAAAGCGCTGTACCGTGAAGCATTCCCGCTGCGCGAAAGAAAGCCGTATTTTCTGCTTAAACGCGAATCGGTATCCGTAAACGCTATAAGCGAAAACGGCGTAAAATGCGGAATTATAATCTATATCGAAACCGCCGATCTCGTATATATCGATTTTTTCGCAATATCCGCAGTTTCCCGCGGAGGCGGTAAAGGAGGAAGTGCAATCGACGAGTTTTGCCGTGCGCACGCCGCGAAGCGCATCGTGCTCGAAATAGAAAATCCTTACGTCGATTCCGACAATGCCGAGCAGCGCGAAAAACGCAGAAATTTTTATCTTCGCCACGGATTTACCGAAACGGACGTAAATGTAAAGATGAAGGGGCTGGACGCAATATTGATGACTTACGGCGGAAAAGTAAGCTATGATCAATACTTGCGCGCGTTAATGGAAGGTTACGGAAAAGCGTTCGTAAAATTTCTTTCGCCCGTTCAGCTTAATAGTAAGTATTGAAAAGCGCGTTCCGCAGTACGCGCCTCATCGAAAATCGGAATACTCAGCCGCCCTGCTTTATCTTTTTGTCGATGACGTGGCGGGAGGCGAGCTCCGCGAAAACGTCTTTGGTTTCGATACCCATCTCCACCATCATTACCATGGCGTGGTACATGAGGTCCGCAAGCTCGTAAACAGCCGCTTCCTTGTTGCCGGCTTTGCCTTCGATGATGACTTCGGTGCTCTCCTCGCCCACCTTCTTCAATATCTTGTCGATACCGCGGTCGAAAAGATATGTGGTGTAACTGCCTTCCTTAGGGTTAAATTTGCGCCCTTTGATAAGGTCATAAAGCCCTTCTATCGAAAAGTCCTTGTATTCGTCCGACACGTACACGTCGTCCACAAAGCAGCTCTCGTTGCCGAGATGGCAGGCGGGTCCGTCTTTCACGACTTCTATGACCAGCGCATCCCTGTCGCAGTCGGCGCGTATGCACACTATGTGCTGATAATTACCGCTCGTTTCGCCCTTAAGCCACAGCTTGTCGCGCGAACGGCTGTAAAAGCAGGTAAGTCCCTTTTCCATGGAAATCCCGAGGCTCTCCCTGCTCATATACGCAAGCGTAAGCACCTGCTTAGTAAAATAATCCTCGACGATGACCGGTATAAGTCCGCGTTCGTCGAATTTAAGATCTTCGATTTTAACTGTTCCTAACATATCCTTACCTCCACGCCTTCGGCTTTCAATAATTTTTTCAGTTCTTTTATATCTACTTCGCGGAAATGGAATATCGACGCCGCAAGTCCCGCGTCCACCTTGGGTATATTACGGAATAGCTCCGCGAAATCCTCCGCTTTGCCCGCGCCGCCCGAAGCTATCACGGGTATATTGACTATCTCGGTGACTGCCGCAAGCATTTCGAGGTCGAAACCGCCTTTTACGCCGTCGGTATCTATACTGTTCAAGACTATCTCTCCCGCGCCGTGTGTAGCGCCGTATCTTGCCCATTCGAGAGCGTCCATGCCGGTATCCTCTCTGCCGCCTTTCGCAAACACCCTGAACGCGCCGTCCACGCGCTTGACGTCCATCGAAAGCACCACGCATTGATCGCCGTACTTTTTCGCCGCCGCGGTTATCAAAGACTTGTCGCGGATCGCGCCGCTGTTGACGCTTACCTTGTCCGCGCCGCTCTTGAGTACCCTGTCGAAGTCGTCAACGGTATTGATGCCGCCGCCCACGGTGAGCGGTATGAATATCTCTTGAGCCACTTCTTCGAGAATGTCTTTGAAAAGCGCGCGCCCCTCGTAAGACGCCGTAATGTCGTAGAACACGAGCTCGTCCGCGCCCGATTCGTTATAGTAACGCGCGAGCTCTACGGGACTCTCCACGTCGCGTATCGAAGTGAAATTCTTGCCTTTCACTACTCTGCCGTCTCTTACGTCCAGACAGGGTATAATTCTTTTAGTAAGCATTTCCGTCTCCCAAAGCTATCGCTTCGGATAGCTTAATCGCATTTTTATATAGCGCCTTCCCTATTATCGCGCCGTATACTCCTATCTTTGCGAGCGCCTCTATATCATTAAGAGAGGTTACCCCGCCCGAAGCTATCACGTCGAGTTCCGCGATATTTTTGAGCTCCTCGTACGCCGAAATATTAGCTCCGCGCATACAGCCGTCGCGGGATACGTCGGTATAGATCACGGTCTTTATCCCCGCGTCCCTCAGCCTTACGCAGAAGTCGTATCCGCGTTCGGAAGACAGCTTCTCCCAGCCGTGAGTTGCGACAAAACCCTCTTTCACGTCGACCCCCACGGCTATCGCCTCGCCGTATTTGACTGCCATGCGCTCGGTGAATCCGAAGTCGGTTACGGCTACGGTACCGAGTATAACTCTTTTTACGCCGAGAGCGAGATAACTTTCTATTCGCTCTTCGTCCCGTATGCCGCCGCCCACTTCTATATCGACGGCGCCCGTGGCGGCGAGCGCTTTTATGGTCGGGAAATTGACGGGGCTTCCGTACCGCGCGCCGTCGAGATCGACGACGTGCAGATTACGCGCTCCCTCCGCGATAAAGCCTTTCAGCACTTCCGTAGGATCGGAAGAATAGGTTTCGCGCGAGTCGAATTCGCCTTTGGTGAGTCTTACGGCGGAGCCGCCCATCAGATCTATAGCGGGTAATATTTCCATATCTTTTCCTTCCGATAGTTTACTTAAGCTCGTCGAAAGCGCGCAGTATCTTCAATCCCGCGGAGCCGCTTTTCTCGGGGTGGAACTGCGTTCCGTATACGCAGCCCGCGCGCACTACTCCGCTCACCGATACGCCGTACTCCGAGGAAGCGAGCGTGTGTTCCGCCTCCGGAACATAATAAGAATGTACGTAATACACGTAGTCGCCGTCGGAATTATATTTTAGTATCGGGTCGTCTTTCGATATTTTCAGACTGTTCCAGCCCATTTCCGGAACTTTAAGAGATATTCCCCTGTCTAAAAGATCCTTTTCGAGCGAGCGTACTTCGCCGGGAACGAACCCGAGTCCCGCGTGAACGCCGTACTCGTAACTCACGTCGAAAAGCATCTGCATGCCGAGACATATTCCGAGAAGATATTTACCGGAAAACACTTCTTCGCGTATAACGGGGGTTAGTCCCGTAGCGTCGAGCTTCGCTCTCGCGTCCGCGAACGCGCCTACTCCGGGAAGGATGAGTTTATCGGCGCTCCTCACGTGTTCCGCGTCAGAAGTTACCTCGGAATCTATTCCGAGATATTTCAAAGACGCCTTTAGGCTGAACAAATTACCTACTCCGTAATCGATTATCGCTATCATAGACTGCCCTTTGTGGAAGGAATGACGTCGGCGAATTTTTCGTCCTTGGATACAGCCGCGCGCACCGCAAGCCCCAAACCCTTGAAGACCGCTTCGAGTATGTGGTGGGTATTCCTTCCCGAAATTTTCCTGACGTGTAAAGTAAGCGCCGCGCTTCTCGTAAGCGCCATGAAAAACTCCTCTATAAGTTCGGTATCGAAACTGCCGACCACGGCGGGAACGCTCTCTCCGTCGTCGCCAATCTTCGTGGCTCTGAGTTCGACGTCGTAAGCAAGATAGCTCCTGCCGCTGAAATCTAGGGCAACGCAGACCAGCGCTTCGTCCATGGGAAGCATGGCGGAGCCGTAACGCATGATGCCGCGCTTGTCTCCGAGCGCCTCTCTGAAAGCTTCTCCCAGCGCTATCCCTATATCCTCGACAGAATGATGATAGTCTACTTCTACGTCGCCGATACAGGTAATATCGAGGTCGATTTTCGCCATTGCGGTAAACAGCGTAAGCATGTGATCGAAAAATCCGCTTCCGCTTTCTATACGTGCTTTACCGCTGCCGTCGACGTCGAGCCTAAGTCTTATATCGGTTTCCTTTGTCTTTCTTTTGATTTCGCTTATCCTCATTTCAGGCTCCCGTAATTATATCTTTGATTTCCTTAATAAGTATTTCCATTTCGTAACGGCTTCCTATCGTTATGCGTACGAAGTCGCTTAGAGCGGGCGAAGAAAAATACCTTACGAGTACGCCGCGCTCTTTGAGCGCAAGATAAAGCTTTTCTCCTCCTATTTTATCGGAACGCGCAAGAAGGAAATTCGCCATGGAAGGAAGCACCTCGAATCCGAGATCCTCAAGCGCGGCGAAGGTATATTCTCTCGTCGAGATTATCTTTTTACGATTGACTTCGAACCACTCCTTATCTCTTATCGCTTTCGCGCCGAGCGTCTCCGTAAGTCTGTTGACGTTATAGGGATTGAAGGAGAATTTGACTGCTTTCAGATCCGATATCAACGCTTCCGAAGCTATCGCAAACCCGAGCCGCGCGCCTGCGAGCGAACGCGATTTCGAGAAGGTCTGCACGACGATTAGGTTATCGTATTTTCGGGTAAGCGCCACCGCGCTCTCCGCTCCGAAATCGACATACGCTTCGTCCACGACGACGAGACGATCGGTGCGCGCGCTTACTATGCGCTCAACGTCCGCAAGCGTTATCGCTATTCCGGTCTGCGCGTTGGGATTGGCGAATATCACATTATCCGGGCAGTTCACGAAAGCGTCCACGTCCAGCGAATAATCCTTCTTAAGCTGAATAACGTAGTTCTTTACCCCGATGAGTTCGCCGAAAACGGGATAAAACCCGTAACTTATTTCGGGAGAAGCAAGCTTGCGCTTATCGTCGCAGAATGCCGCGTAGACGAATGCAAGTATCTCGTCGGAGCCGTTACCGACTATGACTTCCGTAGACTTCACGCCGTAATACTCCGCTATCGCCTTAGTTACTGTTCTGCACTCGGGGTCGCTGTACAGCCTTAATCCGCGCACGGCGTCTTCGTCGATCGCCGCTACCGCTTCGGGCGACGGCGGATAAGGACTCTCGTTGGTATTGAGTTTGATATACTTCCTGTCCTGCGGCTGTTCACCCGGAACATAGGGATCGAGAGAAGAATATCTGTCTATAAGGAACTTGCTCATTTTCCGTAACGGACGGCTACGCTCGCCGCGTGCGCCGTAAGCCCCTCCTCCTTTGCGAATCTCATCACTTCCGAAGCTATCCCGTCGAGCGCTTCGCGCGAATAGCTTATGTACTGCGACTTCTTTATAAAATCGTCCACCGAAAGAGGCGACGAGAAGCGCGCCGTGCCGCTCGTGGGAAGGGTGTGATTGCTCCCCGCGAAATAATCGCCCACCGCTTCGGGAGTATAGTGCCCGAGGAATACGGAGCCCGCGCTCGTTACCTCCGGAAGCAGTTTTTCGGGATCTTCCACGCTCAATTCGAGATGTTCGGGAGCGAGTTCGTTGGAAATGCGTACCGCTTCCGAAAGATCTCCCGCTACTATTATCTTACCGTTATTCTCTATCGAAACACGCGCTATTTCCTCGCGGGCAAGCTTTTTAAGCGCCTTTTCTATCTCTTTAGATACTTCTTCCGCGAGCCGCTCGCTCGGCGTGATGAGTATAGCCGTCGCCCTCTTGTCGTGCTCCGCCTGCGACAGCATGTCCGCCGCCACGTAGTCCGCGCGCGCGCTGTCGTCCGCTATGACGAGTATTTCGCTGGGGCCCGCTATCATATCTATTCCGACTACGCCCTGCACGAGCTTTTTCGCGGTAGCGACGTAGACGTTCCCCGGTCCCACTATCTTGTCGGTGCGCGGTATGCTCTCCGTTCCGTATGCCATTGCCGCTACAGCCTGAGCGCCGCCGGACTTGTAAACCTCGTCCACGCCGGCTACTTTGGCTGCCGCAAGTATCGCGTCCGCTATCTTTCCGTTTCTGTCGGGCGGCGTGCACATTATTATGCGCTTCACGCCCGCGATTTTGGCGGGAACGGCGTTCATTAGTACGGTCGAAGGATAGCTCGCCGTGCCGCCGGGAACATACAGTCCCGCGCAGGCTACCGGTATAAACCGCTGACCGAGCACGGCGCCGCCGCGTTCCATGCGGTAATCCTTCCTTACCTGCTTAGAATGGAATTCGCGTATGTTAGCCGCGGCTTTCTCCATTATAGAGATAAATTCCTTATCCACGCGCGCGTACGCTTCGTCGATTTCCGAAGCGGTGACCTTAAGGGAAGAGAGCTTTACCCTGTCGAACGCTTCCGCGTAGCGGTACAACGCCTTGTCGCCCTCTTTACGCACGTTCTCAATAATGTCTGAAACGCGCGCTTCTATCTCTTTGACGTCGTCCTCGCCCCTCAAAAGTATCTCCTCGAGCGGAAGCTCGCCCGTGCGGTAAATCTTTATCATTTCACTACCTCTCTCAATTTCGATACGAGAGTTTCTATCTCCTCGCGCTTGAACTGATAACTCGCCTTGCACGCTATGAGACGCGCGCTGATGTCCGTTATCTCGGTAAATACGCTCATATCGTTTTCTTTGAGCGTAGTGCCCGTTTCGACTATGTCCACGATGACGTCGCTCATTCCGAGTATCGGCGCAAGCTCTATCGAGCCGTTGAGTTTGATGATCTCTATGTCTCTGTTGACCGAAGCGTAGTATCTCCTGGCTATGCCGGGGAATTTGGTGGCTACTCTCAGCGGTCTTTCGACGTCCTCGCGGTAACCGTTTTTCGCGGCGACGGCAACCCTGCATTTGCCCATTCTGAGATCGAGGAGCTCATAGACGTCGGGAGCGTATTCGAGAAGGATGTCCTTACCCACCACGCCGATATCCGCGACTCCGTTCTCGACGTAGACCGTGACGTCGCTCGGCTTAACGAGGAAATAGCAGATACCGCCCGCGGAATCTTCGAATACGAGTTTACGGTTCTCTTTCGTTATCTCGTCGATGTTGTACCCGACTTCCGCGAGAAGTTTGAGCGTTTTGTCGGCAAGTCGTCCTTTGGGTAAAGCTACGTTAAGCATTGTCTTTCACCTCCGTGAGTTTCTGCCCGTCGAAACGCATTATTTTACGGTATTTGCCGTCGGCAAGCGGGGCGCTTCCCACGGAAACCGATTTACCCTCGGCGCGCAACTTGTCGGCTGCGGCGGCTACCGCCGCGATATCCGCGCCCGCCGCGTATTCCACGAATACGTCCTGATCGAATTCCGCTTTGCGCGGATAATAGGAAACTATTTCGTCCACATAGACCGCGAAGCCTATCGCGCCGGCGTCTTTAGCGAATTTTTTCATGAGTTTGTCGTATCTGCCGCCCGAAAGCACGGGGCGCGGTACCGCGGGCGTGAAGCCCGTGAATATTATGCCGTTATAATAACCGGTGTCGTTGACGAAGGAAAAGTCCAGTCTCACGTTGTCGTAAAACTCCGTAGAACGCAACGCTCTGTCCAAAGTTTCGAGCTCGTCCAAGGCTATACGCATGCCCTCGTTCATCACCGCTTTGCGCGCCTTCTCTATTCCGTCCGAAAGAGTGCCGCTCACAGAGGTAAGCGTTTCGAGCGCGGAAAAAGCTTCCTCGGAGATACCGAGCCTTGCGGAAGCCGCTTTCAACCCGTGCAGGTTCTTGCCGGTCACGTAGCCGTAAATTTCTTCGTTCGCTTCGTAATCGAGTCCCAACCCTTCGATAAGCGCGGAAACGAAGCCCACGTGCGAAATATCGAGTATGAAATTTTTATCCACCGCGGCGAGCGCGTTGAGCGCGAGCCTCGTCACCTCGTAAACGGTGTATCCGTCGATATCGCCTATCGCTTCGAGCCCTATTTGTTCGGACTCGCGGAATTCGGGTAAATTGCGCGCCGGACGGTAGACGTTCTCTATAT
>CALVNM010000057.1 GCA_944349735.1 uncultured Clostridia bacterium
TCGAACGTATCGCCTTTTCTCAAATCGCCTGCTAATCTGTTTGCCATATTTACCTCCGATGTTGGTTACCCTAATATTATTAAATTTTTCGGTGACTTTGTCAAGTTATACACTCTATCTTTTTCAAAAACAACTATATCTTCTATACGTACACCGAATTTACCGGGAATATAGGCGCCGGGTTCGACACTCGTCAGCGCTCCTATAGGTATCGGAAGCGTATTCTTCGGCGAAAGCGCGGGCGTTTCGTGTATCTCTACGCCAAGCGAATGTCCGAGCGAATGAGTAAAATATTTGCCGTATCCGCACTTTTTGAGACAATTCGCGGCTATATCGTGACACTCTGCGCCGCTCATACCGGCACGCATACTTTCGAGAGCTTCGATCTGTGCCGTTAAGACCGCGTCGTACAAGGCTACGTATTCGTCGTCCGCACCGCCCACGGCAAAGCTTCTCGTCATATCGGAACAATAGCCTTCTTTCTTCGCTCCGAAATCTACGGTAACAACGTCGCGTTCTTTTAGGATTCTGTCGCCGGCATGGGCGTGCGGTTTAGACGTATCCGCGCCGAAAGCGACTATCGTATCGAACGCAGGCGCTGCGCCCTGTTCCGACATACGCGCGTCGATGAATGCTTTAAGCGCCCTCTCACTAATACCCGGCTTCAGAAATGCCGTTATAAGGGCAAATATATTATCCGTAACCGCCTGCGCGCCGCGCACGAGTTCTAGCTCGTACGCCTTTTTTACGGCTCGCTGTGCGCGTATTTCACCCTCTGCGGGAACAAGCTCACAATTCACCGAAGCCGATAAAGTCAAAAAATCACGGTGAGAAATACGTTCTTCTTCATACCCCAAAGCGGATAAGCCGCATTTTTTACTTAATTCGGCTGCCTTTTCCGCGTATGATAAAGCGCCGCAGTCAACTATCTCGTAATCTTTGAGCAATTCGCCGGCTTCTTCCGCCACTCTTTTGTCGCACACGTAGTAACGTTTTTCTCCCGAGATAAGTATCGCCGCATCCGAATTTGAATAACGCGTAAAATAGAACAGATCGGCTTCGTTAAGTATAATAAAGCCCCTGCCGCTGTCAGTACACGGAACTCCGGATGCCGTATTTAATCCGATATTTTGACTGTTTTTCATATGCTGACGTTTCTGTTTTTGCGCCAACTGTCTACCGCAAGGACGACAGCCGGAACTATGACTGTAAATGCTATAAGTTCGATTAAAGTATTGATCGCTATAACGGAAGCGACCACCCATTTGAAATCAACCGTCGTGTCTCCGTAAGTCTTACCGTATGAAAACGCGACAAACATGGCAAGAAACAGTACGGTATTGGTTACTATACCTGTCAAGGTAGCGGTCGCGCTGTTAAATATTTTACGGGCTTTGGATTGATCTTCCTTAGTGAGCGCTTTATATACGCCGCCGCACGTAACGCCCACAAGCACGCGCGGAAGCACGGACACCAGCGGATTGATTATCACTACGGCTATAGGCAGAGACGAAGCCGCGATTATCGCCAGCACCATACTCGTCAAACCGAAAACTAGCCCCATCAGAGCACCGATCTTCATACCTTTGAGTTCAGCCGCAACCAACACCGGAACGAGACCTAATGCCAGCGAGACGGGAAGTCCGAGTAATCTTACGATCTCGGCTATAGCCTGCAGAACTATCACTAACGCGGCAAAAATGCCTATGAAGGTTATGTCTTTATTCTTCAACATACGTTAATATAATAATCCCGAGCGCTATGCCAAGTCAAGCCGAACGGCGCCGCAGATATATTATTTAGACTTAGGTGTAGCTACAAGCCCTACGATAAACGCAAAAAATATGACCGCGGCGATACCTGCGGCTACGGCTTCCATGCCTCCGGTTACAGCGCCGAGCATTCCGTTCTCCAGTGCGCCGTCTATCGCACCTCGGGCTAGATTGCTGCCGAAACCTATGATCGGTACCGTGGCGCCGGCTTTACCGAAATCGCGTACGTACTTATATACGCCTGCGGTCTCCAGAATCACGCCCAACAGCAAATATCCGACCAGTATGCGTGCGGACGTTACTTTCGTTGTATTGATAATTATCTGTCCGATCAGACATATCGTTCCGCCTACTGCAAATACCTGAAGGTAGGTCAAAAAAGTTTCCATACAACCTCCTAAGCGAGAGTGAAGCTTACAGCGTGCGCGATACCCGGAACAGATTCTCCCTGAAGCGTACTGGTTTTGGAACACAGCGCACCCGTAGGTATCAATAATACGCGTTTAAGTTCCCCGCACATCATCTTTTTGTATACGTAACTGTTGAATACACTGCTTGAACATGCCGCGCCGCTGCCGCCTTGCCCTACATCCTGAGCCGCCTTGTTAAAGAGCAGAACGCCGCAATCGCGGTATTTCTCTCCGAGCTTTACTCCCTTTTCTTCCATAAGAAGTCTTAAAAGTCCGGAACCCGCTTCTCCGAGATCGCCCGTCAAGATCAGATCGTAATAATCCACGTCGCGCGAACTGCCTTCGAGATGCGCTAACAATGTTTCCCTTGCGGCGGGCGCCATGCACGCTCCCATATCGTTGGCGTCTTTAACGCCGTAGTCAACGACGCGCCCGATAGTGGCGCAGTCTATACGTATCTTACCTTTAACTCGGTTAAGCATGGTCGCGCCTACGCCGGTTGCGGTCCATTGAGACAGCGGCGTACGTTGATTGCCTAGTTCGAGCGGATAGCGGTACTGCCTTTCGGCTGTACAGAAATGACTGGAAGTAGAGCATATTATGCGCTCGAAATTCCCGCCGTCTATGAGGGAAGCGGCTAGTATGAGACTTTCGGCAAACGTAGCGCAAGCGTTATATACTCCCATGAAGGGAATATCGAATTCGCGCATCGTAAGGCTCGCTCCCACTATTTCGTCGAGCAGATCTCCGCTTATGCACAGATCCACGTCCCCGTCCTTATGTCCCGTCTTATTAAGCAGATAACGGATAGCGGATATATGCAGACGGATCTCGGCTTTCTCATGACTTTTCTGTCCTAAAAGATCGTCGCAGACCGACTTGTCGAAGTATCTGCCGAGCGGTCCTTCCGCTTCTTTTGGACCGACTATCGTCGCGGTATCCTCTATATAGATCCCGGATTTGAAAAATACGGTATGGTTTTTCATCCTCCGAACGCTCCTCTGAATATAATCACGATAAAACCTACAATGACCGATGACGAAATTCCGAAAACGATCACCGGACCGGCCACACTGAACATATTCGCGCAAAGCCCGAATACTACACCTTCCCGCTTATGCTCTACCGCAGGAGATACCACGGAGTTTGCAAATCCCGTTATCGGCACGATCGAACCGGCACCCGCATACGCGCCGATTTTATCGTAAATACCGAATCCCGTCAGTACCGCGGTAATAGCTATCAGCGTGATGGTCGTAAGCGCGGCAACGTCATTTTCTCCCATCTCCGAGAACAGATAAGTGTACAGATCGGTAAACGCCTGACCGATGCAACAGATCGTCCCGCCCGTCCAGAACGCTCTGAACATGGTAAGCAGATGCTTAGACTTGGGCATCTTCTCTTTAATGAGTTTCAGGTATGCTTCGTTAGGCTCGTTCATCCGTTTTTATCTCCTTTTCGGCTATTTCCGGTTGGAATATCTCTTCGCGTTCCTTACACTCTTTACGCATAAAAAAATTCCCCTTTGAGAGGAATTTTTGCACTATCGGAGCTTATTTATACCTATGAAAGCATTTCTTTCATCCGCGCCAATATCTTGCTCTCCAACCTGGATACCTGCACCTGACTGACGCCGAGTTCTTCGGCTACTTCGCTTTGAGTCCTGTCGCGGAAATATCTCAATATTATTATTTTTCTGTCTCTTTCGTCAAGATTGGAAATAATGTCTTTCAGTAACAATTTATCCAATTCGTCGTTTATGTCCCGTGTGTCGGCTATTTTATCGCCGAGACTCAGGTTGTCGTCGTCTGTCTCGGCGTTGATGGATACGGGATAACGCGAACTCTCCATTATAAACGTTACTTCCGAAGCTTCCACGCCGAATTTTTCGGCAAGCTCTTCGACTGTAGGGCTTCTCGAATATTCGCTTTGGAACGCTTCCACGAATTTGTTCATTTCGAGCGCCTGCGCTTTTACGGAACGACTCACTTTGATCGCGCCGTCGTCGCGTATGAATCTCTTGATCTCTCCCGCTACCATCGGAACGGCATATGTCGAGAATCGTACGCCGTATTTAAGATCGAAGTTATTGACGGCTTTGATTAGACCCAGCGTTCCGAGCTGGATAAGATCTTCGTATTCTATCTGTTTATTCTTATAACGGCGGACGATGCTCTTGATAAGCGGCATATTGCTTTCCACCAACTCGGCTTTAGCCGCCTCGTCGCCGGCTTGAGCCTTGGATATTTTCTCGTGTATTTCCTCAGGCGTAAGCATCAGGCGGTCAGTTTTTTGCTCATTCTGACCGTCGTACCCTCTCCGGGCACGGAAATCACCTCGAGCGTGTCCATAAAGCTGCGCATGATCGTGAAGCCCAGTCCGCTGCGTTCTTCCTCGCCTTTGGTTGTATAGAAGTCGCTCATAGCCTTCTCCACGTCCTCGATGCCCTTGCCGCAGTCGCGTATCTCAACGTTAAGCACGCCGTCTTCGATGTCGCAATTGACCGTTATGATCCCCTCGGGATCGCAATCGTAACCGTGCACTATAGAATTGGTTACCGCTTCGCTTACCGCGGTCTTGAGATCGGATACGGTCTCTATGGTGGGATTTATACGCGCGGCGTATGCGCCTACCGTACTCCTCAGGAAGCTTTCGTTGGCGGCAAGCGCATTTACTTTGATTGTAAGCGTATCTTTGTTTGCCATATGTAAATTTACCTCTCTTAACGCTTATTTAAGTGTATTTATGATGGTATACAGTCCGCTTACCTTGAGAACTTTGTCGGCAACTGCGGACGGTTCGGCGAAATGCACGGCTTTCCCCAGCGACTTAAGCAACTTATACCGTCCCATAATCAACCCGACAGCCGTGGAATCCATAAACGTTACGCGGCTTAAATCCATTACGAAACGTGTATAAAGCGAACTTTCCTTTTTGATAAGATTATCCATAAAAACGCGCATTCCGGGCGCGGAAGCATGATCAATGTCTCCGTTGAGGGATACGGTCAACGTACCTTTATTGAGTTTGTAGTTTAGCATTGCGATATTCTCCGAGTAATGTGCTTACATATCTTAACTCGTTAATTAACGCGGATTAAAGTATATCGAGTCGGGATTTGTCATAAATTGTATTATCGTAAATTTGATATAAAAATCTCATATTCGCTTCACAGAACTTACACAGAATAGCTATAATATATATTGCATAAATATAGAAGGCAGTTTTCAATATGACAAAATTCAAGAAACTTATATCAATATTTACCGTAGGACTTCTCGCGGTATGTCTTGTTTTCGCGCTGTGCGCCTGCATCGGCTCCGATCTTGACAACATCGAGAGCGAGAACGGTAAAGTATCTTCCAGTAACACTTCCGACGGCGGCGCCGATATCACGTATAATAAATATACCGTCAACACTTCTACCGGTGCGCCTGCGGAAAATGCCACAACTTATACCGAGATGATCGAAGCGGTGCAGACTTCCGTCGCGCTTATCAGCACATCTGCGGACTTAACCACTGCAGCGAGCGCGGCGGGTGCGGGAGTATTCTACGGTAGCATCGAAGGCGAAAACGCAAGCATGATCATAACCTGCTGCCATGTCGTGGAAGATGCCGCCGTCATCAAAGTAACGGTCAACGACGGCGATCTCGACAGCTCTAACGACGTGATTTTGGATGCGACAATCATAGGCATGGACGACGATCAGGACATAGCCGTACTCAAAGTCGCGGGAACGGGATATAACTATGCAACCTGCCGCGACATTTCTGCTTCGCCCTATCTGCTCGGCGAAGACGCCACCGCGATAGGCAATCCTTTGGGCGCGGGCATTACCGTGACTAAAGGCATTATAAGCGGCATTGAGCGTTCGGTAAAGCTTGACGGCGTGACCATGACGCTTCTGCAGATTGATGCCGCGATCAACGGCGGCAACTCGGGAGGCGCGCTTTTCGACGCTAACGGTTACCTTATAGGCATTGTTAACGCAAAGACCACCGGAAGCACGATCGACGGCGTAGGCTACGCTATCCCGGTATCCACCGCAAAACACGTTGCCGATTCTATCATCGCAACTGCGGGCAACCCCGAATATAACGGACTCGGTTATATAGAAGGGAAAATACGTCTCGGCGTTAGCATCGCGCAGATAGGCAAAAGCACCGTGGAAAGCAATTTCCCGCAAATCGGATCTTTGGCTCCTGCGGATAACGAATATTATTACTATGTATCGGAAGTGACCGAATACGGCAGTATCGCCCGATCCGATGCAGACGGCAAGATCGCCGCAGGCACGCTGATAACCGGCGTTACAGTGGACGGACTCGAGCGCAAATTCACGGATGCGTATACGATAGAAACAATGCTTTCCGAAGCCGAAATCGGAGACGTCGTGACGTTCCGTATCATTACCGTGACAATTACGAGTACGGGCGGCTTATTCGGTAATTACACTTACAGCTACTCGGAGTCCGCTATAGATATAACCATGTATCAATACGTTTACGGTTACGCAGGCTGACGGACTTACACTATAATCGAGTTAATACGACGAAAAGCTCCGGAACTACCGGAGTTTTATTTTGGCGCAAACGTATACGCGATAAACCGAATTCGACCTTATAATACTTCAACGCGATGAGTTTTTCAATCGTTTATATTCCCTGTACGAACAAAAGCCCGCGATATCCGCGCAGGTAAAGTACAGTATCAACGCAAACATTATCGCGTAAACCGTAAATACTTCGGAATCCACCGAAAGCAGGATCAACGCAAGAAAATAGATATTAGTTATAAAATCCCATATTACGAATATTATTCTCGCACCGTTCGGTACGACCAAAAATTCGATAACTACGCTGACAGCGTATGAAATTATCAGAACGGCTATCGCAAAATACACATACGAGCCTAATTTAACGAATATACTTGCAAATCCTAAAATCAATAGTGCTTCCGGCTGTTCTACACCCTCCGCACCGCTTTCAGCCACGTTCAGCATGTACGCGCCGTACGCGACAAAATAGATCGCAAGCGCCGCTAAAGCTACGATTTTTATTATTACCAGAGTTTTGAACGTTCTTTCCGCTTTCATTGTCAGAGTCCGCAAAAGTCATACGTTACTATCTATATCCGTAAGCTCTCTTTGCACGTATACAATCCGTGCGCGCACGCTCGCGCAATCTCATCATGTACTCTTGTTCTTCGCGTTTATGTCTTGCGTTGTCGGCAATGATGAAAACTGCGCCGAGTATCAGCATAAGCGAACCTACACATATTGCGACCATATATACGTATCCGACACCTTCGGCGTCGGCTAACGCAAACGCTACCGACATCCCCATTGCCAATGCTGACATCGCGAGCACTACGGCTAAGAAGTTGCCGCGACCTTTCCGCGAAGCTATCGCCGCGACCGCTAGCACAAATGCAGCTATAACAGATGCCGCCAACAACACTATTTCTGCAATTTCAAGGTTTGTTTTATCTATCGCATAGCGAAGCAACGTTAAGAACAACGTAAGATAAAACGCCGGTATTATCCCCGCACATAAGCCGATCGACGCGCACACGTTTTTCATTCTGACCGTTTTGGGAACGGAGTCCTTAAAGGCACTTTCGCCGCGCATGTAACATACGGCTTTGATCCCGATTATATCGAAAATGAACCCTATCACAGCCAAAATTATCAATGCTGCGATCATCAGATATGCGTAAAGGTCAGGTTCCGATTCGATTTCGGAATAGCTATTAAAGATACAAACAGCCAATACTATCGCAGACACGTTTCCTAAAACGTCGAATGCTATAAAACCTCTGCCTGAACTTCGCCGTATACGCTTGATGTTGCCGAATACGAATACGGAGTAAACCGTCGTCACTGTTGCCGCAACGGAATAATGGGTATATAAGCTTGTGATCAAACCCCATAAAAACCGTCCCCCGCCGTCGGGATTCTCTATTATGGTAGTTATCATCGAAATTAATGCCGGAAAGGTAATTTTAATAAGTACATAACCGCCTGTTACGAGAAGCATCAGTCCTCTCAAAACAGCTAAGAAGTTATTTGCTTTGACGAATTTCACGGTAGATCTCCTTATAATTGTTATAATAGCGACACTCTATTTTGAAACGGTTATCGTATACTTTTCATTATTACTACAGATCGCGGTGCGCGCGCATATAATCGCGCTCGTATCGTCTCGCATTGCGCTCCGCTTCGCGTTTTTGTTTGGCGCTTTCGGCAATCGCTCCGATTCCCGATAACGCGAGCAAGGCGAGCCCTATACAGGATATTGCGGCGATACCCGCGTTCGGCGACAAAGCTATTCCCGCAAGCACGCAGGAAACTGCGGAGGATATAAACAGCAATCCTCCCGCCACTCCGCCTTTCCCCTTTCCTACCGCCGCGTAAGCTGTTATTGTCAGCACGGCAGTAAGGCTTACCGCGGCAATCGTCGCGTATACCACGGTAATATCGTAATTGCTTTCGCCGAAATAATTTTCGATAGACCTTGCGAAGATGCAAAAGGCAAGCGCGGGAATAATGCCGAATACTATCCCGAGGACCGAAAAGGCTTTGAAACTTTTATATCTGGTTAACTTTTTTTCGAAATCGTAACTGCCGCCGCGAACGGCTTTCAACGCCTTGAATGCTACCGCGTCGAAAGCGAAGCCGATTGCCGCCAATATCAGAAAAGCGATGCATGCATAGACGTTTTCGTCATTTCCGTCCGAAAACAGCACAATTATTCCTATCGCTACGGCAACTATGTTGGCTATTACGTCGACGACGAGGAAGCCTCTGCTTATGCCGCGCTCCGTTCTCTTTATGTTGCCGAAAACGAACAACGCGTACAGCGCGGTTATCGCGCCGGTTATTACAAGGATAACGCCCAAGGCGGAAAACAATAAGACAAATGTTCCCGCGAACTGTTGCGCGGCGCTGCCGTCGCTCGTGCCCTTGGAATTCATACCGATCAAGCCTACTACCACCTGAAACAAACCTAACGCAAGCAGTATCAGACCTCTGAAAACGGTAAATATTTTATTTGCCTTGATAATTTTCATTTATTTACTCCTTATTTACTCCTTATTGCGATACGCGTGAGACGAATCGAATATCCGGTAGCGAGCGCGTATACAAACTCCGGTTTGCGCGCTGCCGCCTCAACAGCCGTTGTCATTTGCTCGGCGCCCGCGGCGCCGCGATTATTCAGTTACCTATACCGGCGCCGCGATTGTTTTGTCGCGCATACGCTTGCGGTCGAGCGCTCACTACGCGACGGCCGTCGATAACGGAGACGTCTTCGTCGTCTTCGGGATAACGGTTATCGGTATGCGCCGGCGGCGGCGCGTTTTTCATACGCTCGAATTCTT
>CALVNM010000058.1 GCA_944349735.1 uncultured Clostridia bacterium
TACGGAGCGCTCGCGCTGGCGGTACTTATGTACAGCTTCATCGGCTGTCACGAAACAAGCGTTCGCGTCCGCGAAGAAAAACCGAATCTCGTCAAAAGCATAATCGATCTTCTCAAAAATCCTAAATTCTGGATATACGGATTTGCGGGCGCATTTTATTCGGCGGCGTTCTCGCTTATCTCGCAAGCGCTGTCCTTCTACGTAAAATACACTCTCGGACTCGGAGGTACCGAAACCACCATAGTGCTCGCCACGGTGCTCGGAGTAGCCGTCGTGGGAATTCTGATGTGGACTTTCATCGCGAAAAAACTGCACCTTATCACTATATGGCGTATCGGCTTCCTCGTGATGTTCCTCGGTTTCATACCGCTGTATTTTGCGAACACGCTGGGCGCGACTATCGGTATCGCGAGCGTGATGGGACTGGGTATCGCGGGCGCATTGAGTACCATGGACTGCATATCCGCCAAAATAATCGACGACGACTACCGCAAGCACGGCATCCGCCGCGAAGGTATAATAAGCAGTCTCGTAGGCGTGATGAACAGGCTGAACGGTTTATACACGTCGCTCGCTTTCTTCGTCGTGGCACGCGCGTTCGGATTCGAGAACGGCGACAATCCCGGGGACAACCCCGCGGAAGCCTCGCGCGTCCTGTTGTGCGTATTCCCCGCGATAGCGATGCTGATAGCGGTGATATTCTCTTTCTTCCTGAAATTCAAAGAGGACGGTAACCTTACCGGCGCAACCGAAGTCGCTGAAAACAAAACCGCCGAGATAAAAACGGCGGAAGCGGATCTCAATGAACCAATATACTGATAAATACCTGATAATCAACGCCGACGATCTCGGCTACAACGAAGCGCAGAACGCCGCGATAACGGAACTTTACCGGGCGGGAGAAATAAGCTCCGTATCGGTGCTTACCGTAACCGCTTGCGCCGAAGCCGGAACGCGCATAGCGCGCGAAGAAGGCATGTCCGCGGGGATACATTTCGCGCTGACCTCCGACGAGGAAAACGAACGCTGGCACAGCGTGAGCGGCGCGCGGTCTTTAGAGGACAACAAGGGTCTGTATACGGGCGGCTTCAGCCTCGCAATCTCCGCGCGGCGCAAGGACGTAAGAAAGGAACTCGAAGCGCAATACTCTTTCCTGACTTCGCGAGGAATAACTCCCGATTACTTAGACAGCCATTCGGGCACCCTATACGGCATAAACGGGCGCCGATTCTACCGTGACGCATTCAAATTCTGTAGCGAACGCGATCTGCCTTTCCGCTTCCCGAAAAGTCCCGCGTTCATCGCGCGGCAGTTGGGTCGCGCGCCGCGCGCCGTAGTAGCGATGCACGCTCATATAGTTCGCCTTGCCGAAAAATACGGCGTGACTCTGATAGACGATCTCATATCCAATCCGTGGCGCACGGGGAAAGCGGCGGAGCTACGGGAATATTACGTCACCGCCGCGGAAAATCTTAAACCCGGTATCACGGAAATGTTCCTGCACCCCGCGCTCCCTACGGAGAGCATGACTCCCGAATGGCAGAAGCGCGTGTACGAGTACGAAATACTGAAAAGCGGAGCTATTCGTAAAGCCGCCGAAAGAAGCGGCGCGAAAATAATAAGCCGCGCCGAAATCAAACTGATCGGGAAATAGACGCCGCAAATAATACAAACGAAAAAGCCGTATACGAATACGGCTTTTCTTGTTTCCGAATAAGCACAACGCGATCCTCTCACGCGGACGGGTCCGCGCCCTCTTCACCGCGCGGCTTTTAATCGAAGTTCTTTCAGTTTAGCGCCTATCGCGTCTACGGCTTCTGCGGGATCCGTTACGCTTTCGGTCGCTTCTTCCATCGGACATCTGCCGCTTCCCGCGCGGTTGATTATGTTTTCCGTAAGTTCGCCGTAAAAGCAGTCTATGCCGTAAGCGAGCAACACTTCTCTGCCGCTCTCCGAAAGTACGGCGGCGTACACGCTTGCGACTTTGAGCGCGACAAACAGAAACGCCGCCGCTCTGCCGACTATCTTGTCCGCAGCCGCATAGCCTGCGTAATCTGCGCCGCCTTTCACCGCGGCGTACAGGTCGCCTATTCCTCTGCCGCAGTAAGATACCGCGCAGCCACCTTTGACTAAAGCAAGACCGACGCTTCCTTTAAGCGCCGCCTTTGCCTCAATCAAATCGGGACTTTCCGTCATTTCTTGCCTTCGTATTCCGCTTCGGACACCATATCCGCTTCGGGCGCCCAACGGGCTACGCTCGCTATACCCGCTTTGCAGCTCGCCTTCGTCGCGTAACCCTCCTCGGATATGCAGATGAGATTGCCGTTGTTGGCACGCAGTCTGTAACGGAATTTACCCTGCTTATCGAGATAAATTTCGAATTTGGGGTTGGTGAGAGTATCATAACCTTTCGCAAGAGTCTGGTCTTCGATCTTATCTATAGCGCAGAACTTCCTCACGGAATCGATACCCGCTTTGCAGCTCTTGAGATCTGCATACGCGCCTTCGCATACGGCTATAGTCTCTTTGTTGGGCGCTTTCAGTCTGAAATTAAAATTTCCCTTAGCGGTTTTATAATAAATAAACGTGCCTTTAAGTTCGGTTGCCATCGTATCTCTCCTTTTGCCTTACGGCGGTTATTTATCCTTAACGGCATCAAGCCGTGTGATTTCATTCGGTATCGCCTTTAAAAAGGCGTATAAACAAAGGATTGGGAGAATAATTGCCCGTATCCTGCGCCGCCCATTTACTCGCTATTTCCTCGTACGGATCGGTCTCGGGATCCGCTTTCTCCGTCGGTGCGCCAGTAAAGATTCCCCAGGACGATCCTTCTCCGTAGACCTTATAAGTCCATACGGCGTAATTGACGTTATTCGCTTCGTATTCGGACAACGTGTAATTCCACGCGTCTTCTTCCTCGAAGCAGGTGAATTCCCCTACGAATACCGGCACTTCGTATTCGAGCGCGACGTAATCGGCTACTTTCGCGTCGGTAAATTCCTTAAGCGCCTCCGCGTCGCCTACTCCGTCCCAACAATAATTGTGATAGGAATACATAACGTTCTCCCAGCCCATTTGCGACGGCGCGGGCAAATTCGAAGTTTCCCAGACGCTCTCTATGATTATGACGTGCCTGTCGTCTGCGGAACGCACCGCGTCGTAGAGTTCGTCGTAATACCGCCATTGAACGACGCCGGTATATCCCGTATTGCCGGAAGGTTCGTTAAGAAGGTCGTAACCTGCTATTATATCGCGGTCGCGGTAGCGCGCCGCAACGGTCTTCCACAGCTCCAAGGTGCGGCTTTCGTTCTCTTCCGAACCGAAAAGGCGGGATCCGGAAGTATCTCCCGAATGGTCTTTACCGTTCTGCGAGCCGTACGCGCCGTGCAGATCGAGTATGACGTATATGTCGCGTTCGTCGCATTCGTCTATGAACCAGTCCATCCGCTCGAAACGGGTGATATCGCCGTCCTCGTCCTCAAGATTGAAATACGCAAACGGCAATCTTATGCAGTTGAAGCCGTAGCCCGCGACGTTATCGAAATCCTTCTCGGTCCAGAACGCGGACTCGTAGACGTCGATAAGTTCTGCGGCTCCCTCCCGTCCGAATCTTTCCGTAAGCGTATCGACAAGAGTCAGCTGATCAACGCAGTCGGTAGCGCACATCCATTCTTCCTGAATGAACAATCCCCCTGCGTTTACGGCTCTCAAGAAAACTTTTTCGCCCTTCTCGTTGACGAGATCGTCGCCAGAAGTTCTCAGAAGCCGGAGATCTTCTTCGGGGATATTGCCGTCTTCTCCGATTTCGTCCGCGGCGCAACCGCTTATAAACGCAGTAAGCGCGACAGATAACAAAACGATAATGAAAAGAAACGTTAATTTTTTCATCGCCTGCCCCCGTGTGCGGAAGATGTACCGAAGCTTATCGGACCGTATCGTAATTATTATACCACCGATCCCGAACCTTGTAAAGGTGCGCTCCGATTTCGAGCGCGATAAAATCGCTTTACTAATGTCTGCGCAATGGGCTATAATTGAATTATAAATGTGCTTATGCACACACAAAAAGGACAAAAAATGAACGGATTGGAAATTTTTTATACGTTATTGAGCGCGATCGCCGGCTTAGGCGTATTTATTTTCGGAATGAAACTCATGGGAGACAGCCTCGAATCGGTATCCGGAAACCGCATTAAAGGCATGTTCTCAAAAATCGACAATAATCCTTTCCTCGGTATAGGCATAGGACTCGGCACCACCGCGGTGATACAGAGTTCGTCGGCGGTAACGGTCATGCTTGTCGGTTTCGTCAACGCGGGACTGATGACTCTTACGCAAGCCACTTCGGTCATATACGGCACGAATATAGGCACCACGGTCACGGCGCAACTCGTAGCCTGGGGTTACGGCGGTATAGCCTCTTTCGATCTCACGGCGATATTCGCAGCTTGCGCGGGCGTGGGCGCGTTTATGATACTTTTTACCAAAAAACACGACGTCGTCAAAAAGATCGGCGCGATAATCTGCGGACTCGGTATGATATTCGTGGGACTTTCGGTGATGGGCGACAGTATGGGCAAATTCGGCGAGAGCCCGGCGATCGTTTCCGCTTTCTCTAAAGTGAACAACCCCGCGCTGTTGCTGCTCCTGGGCATCGTATTCACGGCGATAATACAGAGTTCTTCCGCAATGAGCGGTCTCGTGATAACGATGAGCGCGGCGGGAATCATCAGTTTCCCGCAGGCGATGTACATCATCGTCGGAAGTAACATAGGTACCTGCATAACCGCGCTTCTCTGCGCGATAGGCACCGGCACAAACGCCAAACGCACGGCTATGGTACACCTTCTTTTCAACGTGATCGGCGTGATTATTTTCATGCTGACGGATCTTTTCGCCCATTACGACAGATTACTGATGCGCTGGTTCTCCACTCCGCAGGTCCAGATAGCGATGCTGCATACGTTATTCAACGTGGCGACCGTCATAATCCTTCTGCCTTTCACGAAATTACTCGTTAAATTCACGGTCCTCATCGTCCCGGAGCGCGCCAAACCGGATATCGGCGAATTCCGTCTCAAATACCTCAGCGAACAAATACTCAGCGCGCCTCCGCTTGCCGTAGCCAACCTCAAATTGGAGATACTCAACATGTTCGCCGCGGCGAAAGCCAACCTCGACACCGCACTCGAAGCGGCAGTCAAAGCGGACGAAACGGGAATTGCCGCCATAGGGAAGCGCGAAGAGGAACTTAACTTCCTAAACAGAGAAATAACCAAATTCCTGGTCAAATTGTCGGGAGAAGACATTTCGGCAAGAGACGCGAACATGGTGGCTACAGCGTATCATACCGTAAGCGACATCGAACGCATAGGCGACTATGCGGAAAACATCGCCGAATACGCCGCCAAACTCAAAGAAGACAAACTGAGCTTCTCCGAGGAAAGCATCAAGGAGATCTCCGAACTGAAAAGCACTCTCGACAAGATGTACGAGCTTACGCGAGAAATATACGCGGACGACAATCCCGCGTTGATCCCCGAGCTTTACGAATACGAACAAACTACCGACAATCTTAAAGTAATGATGGGCGATAAACACATAGAACGGCTGTCACAGGGCATATGCAATGCCGAGACCGGCGCGTTGTATCTCAGTCTTGCAAGCGATTGCGAGCGAATAGCGGACCACTTCACGAACATAGCGAACGCAACCAAATCGTACGCTTACGTCAAGCCGCAACCGCAAGAACAGAAAAAATAACGCATATTACCGTAACGGCGGCGGCGAGTACAGAAAGTATCGCCGCCGATTTTTTTTCTTCGGACATAAACGCTATATGCGCCCCTATAGCCTGAGAGATGCAAAGCGCAATGAAAAAATCGGGAATATGGACATATATCTCGTTAGGAAGCCCGAAAACTTCTACCGCGAAATATTGCGTCAGGACCACTCCGAAAGCGGAAGTCACGGCAGCGCAGGCAGCGCCTGCAAACCAAGACGCCACGCGCTCCTTAAGAATTCCGCGGAATACAAAGTAAGCGACAGTCCATACGAATAAGGTGGGATAAAATGCTATTTTCAAGTGTTCCCATATGCTTTCGCTAACAGGCGCCCACATTCCCACGAATACGTTTTCGCCCGAAAGCTCGTACATGAAGTGATCGAGGCTCCCGATAAGCATTATGATTACCGGCGACAGCCACGTCACGACGCATAAAGCTTTACGATATTTTATAAGTCTGATTTCGCTTTCCATAGCTTTATGATATGAACGTCAAGCTCTTTTATACATTACACTTTTTAAATAAAAACGGCACCCGTCGGGGTGCCGTGATATTTTGCCGAAAAGCGCTACGTGTCTTCGTCCTCGGGGTTGAAGTCCGGATCGTCTATCGCGTTGAGGATGTTGGCGATGATCGCGTCCTCGCGCTCCTTACTGGACATATCGCGATAGAGCTTGCGCTTCCTGGGTTTCGCGCTCACCTGCCCTATCGAAGGCTCCTCTATCTCGGGCGAATCGAGCACTATCCTGTTGTCGATCATCAGTTGTTTACCCTTCCAGGTAGTCACTTTGATGGCTTTGTCGAGCAACAGCAGTAATTGCGGCAACGGCACCATGACCATTACATAAGAGGCTATACCGCCGCGCATTACGGCGCCGCCGATGATCTGCGTCGCGGGAAGACTCGAAACGAACTGTATCGACGCGCCCGCGCACGTCAGTATGCCCGCCGAAGTGATCAAAGTACGCGAACTGTCCGCCAGCGCATGCTGCACTGCGTCATATTTGTTCATGGTGCGACGATGCTCCATATACCGCGATGTCAGAAGTATCGCGTAGTCTATCGTCGCGCCGAGCAGTATCGAGCTGACGAGCATGTATCCTACGAATACGAGCGGATCTCTCATGAAATACGGCACCGCCATATTGATGTATATCGAACCCTGTATGACGAGCACCTGAATTATCGGGATAAGTATGGACTTGAAGGTGACGAACAGAATGAGAGCGACGAGTCCTATCGAAACGTACGTGATGGTATCGTAGTCGAAATTAACTAGATCCTTGATCTCGAGAGTTGCGGAGGACTGTCCGAGCAGCCATGCGTCTCCCGCCGTGTATTGCGCTATCACCCCGTTGATGTCGTCAATGAGCGCGGTCGTCGGATCGCCTTCTTCGTCCGCGTCCAGGAACAACACCACCCGGGAATATCCCGGATCGTCGGTCGCGGGAATGAATTGATTAAGGAATTTGTCCGGCATCATCGACGCGAAACCCGTCTCGTCTATGAGCGAATAGCTCTGCACCGACGAAACGCCGTCCACTTCCATCAGTTTCATCGACAGCATGTATTCGGTGCTTACCTTGTTACCGTCTATCTCGTAAGCGTCGTCGTTAAGATATTTGATAGGCATCAGCACGATCGCCTGATTCTGTTTCCCGAATACTTCCTCTATCTCCAGTTTGTCCTGGTAAAGCGCGCTTCCCTCTCCGCCGAGGCTCGCTTCGGGACCGTAGGTGAACTCGTTCTGCGCCTGGAAATAAATGCACGGAATAACGAGCGCGAGAATAATGAACGGAACATAGAAACGCGTTTTGATCAAGCCCTTCGAGAATTTCTGGAAAGTCATGTTGAAGGTCTTGTGTTCAGTCTTGTTTATGAGCTTTTCGCTGTACAGTATCAGCGCCGGCATCAGCAGGAAGACCGAAACTATCGACAGGACGACGCCCTTGGCAAGCACGAGTCCCATGTCGAGACCCAGTCTGTAAGACATGAACATCAACGCGACGAACGAGGCTATCGTCGTAAGCGACGACGCGGAAATGGGACTGAAGCTCGCGGTGAGCGCGTTGATCATCGCTTCCTCGCTGGAGATTCCTCCTCGTCGCTCCTGCTTGAATCGGTGGAGAAGATATATGCTGTAGTCCATCGTCAGCGCGAGCTGGAGCACGCTGGACACGCCTTGAGTCATATAAGATATACCGTTGACCCCTGTTATGTATCCCACGATACCGTTTGTACCCATATTCAGCAATATGGCTACGCCGATGGTAAGCAACAACAGGACAGGTTCCCAGTAAGCCGTCGTGGTAAGCAGCAGTATGATGATTACTATCACGCCCGCGACGATCATCGATTTACCCGTCTCGGAGTTGACCGATTGAATGCTGTTGTATGTGGTTGCCGCGTTGCCTATGATACGTACGGTGCATCCTTCCGGTATGCTCAATTCTCTTATAACGCCTATCGCGTTCATTGTGGAAGTGGCGTAGTCGGATTCTACGAACGAGATCTGGAAAAGCGCGTATTCGCCGCGTTTGACATCGTTCCAGTAGAACATCTCGAGTTGCGGCGCGAAGTCTTCAAGCATCGTTATATCGAAAGACATACTGCCGTCGCTCGGTATAGAATTCTGTAATGCGAGTAAAAACGAGTTAAATTTGGACTTTTCCGCGGAAGTAAGACCTTCGTTGAGCGTATTGAGGAGTTTGAGCGCCTCTGTGCTGTCGTCGAAGTTCATGTCGGCGATCATTTCCTTCTGTTCGTCGTTCAGATATTGCATCCTGTTTATGAGATGCATGAGAAATTTGATGGCTTCCGCATCGGTCATCGGGTTATTGGCGCCGTAAGTATTGTTGTATCGTTCAATCGCTGCTTTTATTACGCCTATCTCGTCCGATAAAAAAATATCGTCGAGCCATATAACGGAACTTACCCCGTCAACTGCCTCGACGTCTTTCTTGAAATCCATCATTTCCTCGATGTCCGCACCGGATAACATGACGGTAGCGTTCCCGCCTTCTCCGAATTCGGAATACATCGTATCGAGACCCTGTTTGAGAGAGCTTTGCGGAGGAAGATATACCGTATCGGCGTAATTTACCTCCACAAAAAATATCCCTACGATCGCCGCCACGAGACATACCGCGAACGCGACGGTGATCCATAATCTCTGTTTAACTACAAAAGTGGAAAACTTCCTCATTTCCGTACGGACTCCTTAAGATATAATCTTCCTTCCATATTACCGAAGTAGAATACGAGCAATCGTGCGAATTGGGCGTATTGTTCTTCGGGTTCGCAGCGCGTAAGTATAGCGACCATGCCCTCTGTAACGCTTCTCGCTATGATCTTGAGAAATACGTCGTCTTCCTCCGCAACGTCCCTCATCACGCCTTCCGACAGCATGCCGTACACGGCGTCCGCGATCTTGGCGATGAACCCGGCATAGGGAGAACCGTCGCTTTTCTCTATCAATAAAGTGATACCGTCGCGGTGTTCCGTCGCGAGACGGGTAAGTTCGCCGGCTATCTCGTGTGCGAGCGCTCCGGAAACGTTACCTTCGGCGTCGGCTTCCTTGAGCCACTTCTCGAATATTGTCCTCACGGTATTGCCCGTTTCGGCGTAAGCCGCGCCCACTATCGCT
>CALVNM010000059.1 GCA_944349735.1 uncultured Clostridia bacterium
TACTTCGATACGGTTATCCATTCTGCGCATAAAACGCTTCCCGTTCTTACCGGCGGCGCGATCGCGCACGTTAAGACGGAGAAGGAATCAGAGTTTATGCGCGCTTTCCGCGACGCGCATACCACTTCGCCTTCCTATCCCGTAATGGCGAGTATCGAGTGGGCGGCGGCTTATATGAAAGCGAACGGCGAGAAACTTTACGACGGCGTGCTCGACCATATAGCGCGCTTCAGGGAGCGCGTCGGGGGGTTGCCGATCCGGGTAGCTGACGTCGACGATCTCACAAGGTTGGTGGTATACTCCGAGGAAGCTCCCGCGATATACCGTCGGCTCGCCGCGCAGGGGATATACCCCGAATGTTCCGACGGCGAGAAGATCACGTTCATAGTCACCCCGTTCAACGCGGTGAAACTCGATAACGTAGCGAATATTTTGACTGACTTTCCTTACGCGGGCGTAAAGCGCGCGCGTGCGCCGCTTCCGGAAGTCCCCGAAGGACTTACCGAACTCACGTTCGGCTTCGAGGCGGAGCGCGTATCCTTGCGCGAGGCGGCGGGAAGAATATTGTACGAAGGGGTGGGCGCATACCCGCCCGGCGCGCCCGTGCTCGTTCCCGGCGAATATATCACCCCCGAAAAAAGGGATATTTTACTCGAATTGTGCGCGCGCGACGATTTATCTTTCGTCGGACTTGAAAAAGGCGGCGTTCTTGTGTTAAAATAATCAATCGGCGGGGATGCGCAGAATAGCGCCCCGTAAATTCGACGGAGACGGAAGTGAAAGGTAAATTCATCACCCTCGAGGGTTGCGAGGGAGTGGGAAAGTCCACTCAGCTCCGATTGCTCGCGGAATATCTTAACAGAGAGGGCGTGGATACGGTTTTCACGCGAGAACCGGGAGGCACGCCTCTTGCCGAACGCATACGCGGGATACTTCTGGACGAAAATCTCGTCATATCGCCGTATGCCGAAGCGGAACTTTTCGCCACAGCGAGAAGGGATCATATAGATAATCTCATTCTTCCAGCGCTCAAGGCGGACAAACTCGTCGTGTGCGACAGATATATCGATTCTTCCTTGGCGTACCAGGGCGTCGCGCGCGGTTTGGGAATAGAGCGCGTTTACGAGATCAACGCGTACGCGAGAGACAATTGCATGCCGGAGCTTACCGTTTTCATAGACATGGATCCCGCCAACAGCTGGAGACGGCAGAAGGGGAAAGAGGTCATGCACGACAGAATGGAACGCGAGAGCGCGGCTTTCCACGCCGCCTGTTATCGCGGATATAAGAAAGTGGCGGCGCTGGAGCCGGAACGCTTCGCGCTCATAGTCCCCGAGCGAGACAAGACCGCCACGCATCTTAAAATTGTGGAAGCGCTCAAAGCGCGAGGTATCGTATGATAAGCGACCTTCTCCGAAAGAGCGAAGCGTATGCCGAATTCCGTAACGCAGTGGTTTCGGGGAAAACTTCGCACGCCTATCTCGTGACGGGAGACGACCGCGTAACGCGCAAAGCGTATATGATACTTATTGCGATGACGTTACTTTGCAAGAGGGGCGGTTGCGGCGAATGCGCCGTTTGTACGAGCATAGTTTCGGGAGCCAATCCCGACGTGCATATCTATAACGCCGACGGGAAGATGCGCGTAGACGACGCCAACGCGCTTGTCGCGGAAGCTTCCATGAAGGGATGGGGGCAGGGAGCCAAGCTGTTTTTCATAGACAATGCGGAAACGCTGTCGCCCGCGGTGCAGAATAAGCTTCTCAAGCTGATCGAAGAGCCGGAGGGAGACGCCGTCATAATGTTCTTCGCTTCGGGCGAATCGCCCGTCCTGCCTACCGTCAGATCGCGCACGAAGAAATGTTATCTTCCGCTGTTTTCGTCCGACGAGATATACGGCGAGCTTATAGAAGAGGGTGTTCCGCGCGCTCAGGCCGAGATAGCCGCCGCGCTTTCGGGAGGAAGTTTCGAGCGGGCGCAGAAGCTGGGAGGAGACGAAGAGTACGTCGCCCGTTACGACAAGACTTTCGAAATGCTCGTGAACTGCAAGAAATCGCAGGATATAGCGAGGTATCTGGGCAGCGAACTGTTTAACAAAGAAAATATTTCGCTTACGCTCGATTTTACGGAAATAATATTAAAAGACGCGCTTATCCGCGCGTCGGGAAGTTCCGCGCGTCTCACGACGCGCAACCGCGATTACGACCTCGACGAGATCGCGTCGGGTACGAGCGAAGGCGCTCTGGCGATGGCGATACTCGCCGTGAACAAAGCGCGCAGGATGCTCGCCGCGAACGTCGGCGCGGTCACCGTTGCGGAGACGATGTTATTCGATATATTGGAGGCTAAGTACAAATGGCGATAGTAATAGGAGTTAAATTCAGAACGGCGCAGAAGATTTATTATTTCGATCCCGCCGGAGAGGAATTTAATGACGGAGACGGCGTGATACTCGAGAGTCAGCGCGGCGTAGAGTATGCAAAAGCCGTATTCGGCAACAAAGAAGTGGACGATTCGGAGATAGTGGCTCCGCTCAAACCCGTTTTGCGTAAAGCGACGGAGAAGGACGACGCGCAGAACGAGCGCAATCTCGCCGAGCGCGACAGGCTTATCCGCGATGCCAAGCGCAAAGTGGCGGATCACGGACTGCCGATGAAGATAGTGGACGCGGAGTATACGTTCGACAGGGCTAAGGTGATCATCTATTTCACCGCCGAATCGCGCATCGATTTCCGCGAACTGGTGAGGGATCTCGCGGGGCTTTTCCATAACAGGATCGAACTCCGCCAGATATACGAAAGGGACGACATCAAGCTTCGCGGCGCGCTGGCGCAATGCGGAAGACCATGCTGCTGCACCACCTTCCTTCAGGACTACGAGAAAGTCAGCATTAAGATGGCTAAATATCAGGGGCTGTCGCTCAATCCGACCAAGATAAGCGGTTGCTGCGGGAAACTTATGTGCTGTCTGAGGTACGAAAACAATTATTATCAGGACATGTACAAGAAGATGCCCAAAGTAAATTCTCAGGTGGAAACGCCCGACGGAAGAGGCGTAGTCGCCGAGAACGACGCGTTACGCGCCGAGGTCAAAGTCAAATTCGCCGACGAAGAAGGCGGAGTCTCTTTCAAGAAATACGCACTTGAGGACGTACGTCCGTTCGGTAAACATGCGGCACAGCGCGCGGAAGCCGAGGAAGCGGAAGAAGAGGGCGACGCGTAAAAGTAAATTTACCGCCGCTGAAGGCGGAAGGTATTGACAAGCGCGCGCGGGCGGTGGTACAATATCAGCAACAAAAACGGTAAAGGAGATAATACCATTATGGCATATGTAATCGATAAGGATACTTGCATCGGGTGCGGCAGCTGCGCCGATACCTGCCCCGTCGGCGCTATCAAAGCGGACGACGACAAATACACCATCAACGCCGACGAGTGCCTCTCTTGCGGAGCGTGCGCGGGCGGATGTCCGGTGGAGGCTATTTCGGAAGAATAAAAATCGTATAGGGGGAGAACAAAATGAGTTACGTTATCGACAAGGACGCCTGCATAGGGTGCGGCGCGTGCGCGGCGTTATGCCCTTTGGGCGCGGTGAGCGACGAGGGCGATACGTGCGTTATCGACGCCTCGAAATGTGTCGGATGCGGAGCTTGCGCGAACTTATGTCCCGTAAACGCCATATCCGGAGAATGGCCGATCTGAGAATAAGGGCTGTCCGTTAGAGACAGCCCTTTTCCGTAGGCAGAGAATCAAGGAGTTCTGTTTCCACATTACCGCATGGTCACGCCAAAGGAAGCGGAGGCGCTCAAAGAGAGGCTGTACCGCGAACACGGACAACCTGAAGAAAAGGATCTTTTCCGCATATATATAGAACGCGCGAAGGAGATAGCATCTTCCTCGGAGAATTGCGAGGAAGTATTGTCGCGTTATTTTCAGTATTACAACAACGATCTCAGAAGGGCGATAAACGTCAAGAAAAAGTTGCGCCGCAGACTTACGGCGGAAGACATACCCATAGTAACTCAATTATTTACGCCCGCGCACATAGCCGATTACATAGTTGACAATTCGCTGGGAAGATTGTTGTACGAATGCGGCTACGACGTGGGAGCGGAGTATTTGGTGAGAGACGGCGCGGTATTCGCCTCCTTACACAGACCTCTTAACGAAATCAGGATCATCGACCCCGCCGTAGGAACGGGGAATCTCCTCATAAGGGCGGCGGAGCTTCTCGTACGCGCCTATTTTCAGGCGGGTTACGACGCCGACGCGGCGAAAAAAGCCGCTCTCACCAATCTGTACGGATTGGATATAGATCCTCGCGCCGTGGAGATTTGCCGTTATCTGCTCGGACGCAAATTCGGCGCGGAACCTAAGGTATATACTTTACGTAAGCCCTCCGACGAGGAGATCGCCAAGGTTCGCGCATCCGGAGAACACGCGCTTGCGGAATTGCTTGCGGAGCTTAACGAGATAGGCTCCATAGCCGACCTCGGTCATTTCGCCGCCGAGGCGGTGCGCCGTTATCCCGAGCTGGAATTATTGAGACACCGATACGACGTCATCCTCGTCAATCCGCCGTATCTCACGAGCGCCGATTTCGGAAGCGCGCTCACCGATTACGTGAGGAAAAATTACCCCGGCTGCGGAGCGGACCTCTTCAGCGTATTCATGTCGTGCTATTACGGGAAGCTCGCAAAAGGCGGTTATCTCGGGCTGGTTTGTCCGTATAACTGGATGTTTACCAAGAGATTCGCGCCCATAAGGCGGGCGATAGTGGAGCGCAAAGCGATGGTGACGTTAGCCAAGCTGTCCGCAGGCGCGTATAAAGACGCCACCGTTTTCCTGTCGGCGTGCGTGCTTTCGGAGAAGGCGTACGAGAAAGGTATTTACTTACGCATCGAGGGCAGATGCGACGAGGCGGCGGAACTTCTCAAAGCCGCGCGCGATCCCATGTATCCCGAGAGGTATGAGCGCGAAGCTTCCCGCTTCCTCACGGTACCCGATTGCGGGATAGCTTTCTGGACGAGCGACCGCTTCATAGCAAATTATTCGGCGCCGAAACTCGAGAGCGTAATGGACATACGTCAAGGCATGGCGACGGGGGATAACGCGAGGTATCTCCGCGATATACGCGTAGTGCCCAAAGAGGAGATCGACTTTGCCGCGAGGTCTTTTCGGGAATTCGAAGAAGGCGGTAAAAAATACGCCTTGTATTCCAAAGGCGGCGAATACCGTAAATGGTACGGTAATATCAACTACGTCATACGTTTTGACGAAGCTTCCCGCGCGGAACTCATGACTCGCGGCAACCGTATGCCGTCTCGCGCATACTATTTCCGTAAGGGCATAACCTGGACTTTGGTATCCTCAAAAGGGCATTTTGGCGCACGTTTAGTCGATCACAGCGTATTCGACGTAGGCGGTTCGTGCGGATTCGCGCATAACGAAGAGGATACTTACGTCATTCTCGGATTTCTTTCGTGCAAGGTGGCGGAATACTATCTGAACGCTTTGAATCCCACCGTCAACTGTCAGGTGGGAGACGTCAAGAATCTGCCGTATATCGCGCCGGAAGGAACGGCGCGCGAGCTTGTCGACAGGCTCGTGAGAGAAAATGTGGAGATCGCCGAGAAAGACTGGCTGAGTTCGTCTTACAGCTATCTTGCCGAGGCGGAACGGCCGCGTTTCACCGCAGAGGAACGTGCGGAGGCGTTCGCAAAAATGCGCTCTAACGAGGAGAAGATCAACGAAATATTCATAGAATTATACGGATTGGGCGAAGAGCTGACGCCGGAAGTGTCCGACGATCTCGTGACCCTTTTCGCGGAGGAGACGTCGTTATGAGGATAAGGAAATATTCGTTTGCCGACAAAGCGGCATGCCGCGACATATGTTTGCGCTGCGCGCGCGGACTTAAGGACGGAGACGGGTACCGCGAAGCGAATTACGCTCTGTACTGCGACAGTTTTCTGGATAACGGGGCGGAAGGCTTATTCGTAGCCGTCAACGATTACGACGAACCAGTGGGCTACGTCTTTTCGGCAAACGTCGCCGAATACGTCGAAAATTTCCGAAATCGTTATCGGAAAAAACTTTTGTTTACCGCGCCCGACGTATTGCTCGCGGAGACCGTTACCGAGCGGCAGCTCATGAAACTCAAAGACGAATTTCCCGTGCTTACGGTGGTCAACGTCCGCCCCGAAGGACAGCGTATCGGCATAGGCGGCGATCTTCTGAAAACGCTTAAAGATCATCTCGTTGCCGCGAGTGTGCGCGGCGTCGTCGCAGTATGTCCCTCGAAGAATACTCAAGCGTGCGGATTTTTTGTCAAAAACGGTTTTGCGGAGAGGAAAAAGGTCTTCGGATATACTTTCTTTACCTCGGAAACATAAGACGCGGGTGCGGTTTCCTCGCGGGTTTCGGTATTGACAACGCAGCGCGCGGGGGGTACAATTATTACGTTGACCGTATCGTTTACCGCATTGCGGTACGGAATTTTTGAAAGGAGCGTCAATCATTATGAACTACGACCAACTCAGGGCGTTCGCCCGGGACATCAGAGCCAATATCGTGGATTGTATCGGGTCTCTCGGAGTGGGACATATAGGCGGCTGTCTTTCGATAGCCGACGTGCTCGCCGTCCTCTACGGCAAGCATATGCGTTACGACCCCAAGAACCCTAAAATGGAAGGAAGAGACAGACTTATCTGCAGTAAAGGGCACGCAGGTCCCGCCATATATGCGGTGCTTTCGGAAGTGGGATTTTTCCCGAAGTCGGAGCTTGCCACGCTTAATCAGGGCGGCACCAATCTTCCCAGCCACTGCGACATGAACAAAACTCCCGGCGTGGATATGACGGCGGGGTCTTTGGGACAGGGTTTCAGCTGCGCGGTAGGCGCCGCGATAGGCAGTAAGCTCAAAAAAGACGGCGCGACAATTTATTGCATCATAGGAGACGGCGAAAGTCAGGAAGGTCAGATCTGGGAAGCGGGCATGTACGCCGGAAGCCACAAGCTCGACAATCTTATCGTATTCACCGACTATAACAAGCTCCAGCTCGACGGAACGATCGAGGAGATCAACGATCTCGCGCCTCTTGCCGACAAGTGGAGGGCTTTCAATTTCGCGGTGTGGGACATCGACGGCAACGACGTCGAAGCCATCGACAAAGCGGTCACCGAAGCGCGTGCGCTCGAAGGTAAACCCAAGATGATAATCCTCAATACCGTCAAAGGTAAGGGCGTCAGCTTCGTCGAAGCCGCCAAGGTAGGCAGCCACTCGATGAACATCAACGCCGAACAACGCGCCGAAGCGCTTAAGGAGATAAGAGGTGAGTAGTATGGAATTGAACGAAAAAACTTTGATGAGAGACGTACTTGTCGAATTTCTCCGCGAAAAACTCAGTACCGACGACGAAACCGTAGTGGTGGACGCGGACCTTGCCAAATGCGCGGGGACGATAGCGCTCGAGAAGGAATTTCCGGACAGGGCATTGAACGTAGGTATCGCCGAAGCGAACATGGCGGGTATCGCGGCGGGGCTTTCCTCGTACGGATTTAAGCCCTTTATAACTTCGTTCGGACCTTTTGCGAGCAGAAGGATAGCGGATCAGGCGATGATATCGATATGCTACGCGAAGCAGAACGTCAAGATAGTGGGCACCGATCCGGGGATTGCGGCGGAGCTGAACGGCGGCACGCACATGCCTTTCGAGGACGTGGCGATATTTAGATCCATACCGCACGTGCTTATTTACGAACCCACGGACGTGATAGAATTCGCTGAGGCGCTACCGCAGATAGCGGAATATCCCTATCCCGCATACATAAGAATGCACCGCAAGAACCCGCCCATAGTACACCCTGCGGATTTCAAATTCGACATCTTCAAAGCGCACGCGCTCAGAGAGGGCAAGGACGTGACGATAGTGGCGTCGGGACTCATGGTGTCCACCGCGCTCGATGCGGCGAAAGAACTCGAAGCGGAAGGCATAAGCGCGGAAGTTATATGTTCGCCTACGATAAAGCCGATAGACGCCGAAACGATCTGCGCGTCGGCTAAGAAGACGGGAGCCGTAGTGACCGCCGAGAACCATAACGTGATAGGGGCGTTGAGAAGCGCGGTAGCGGAAGCGCTCGTGGAGAATACACCCGTTCCGCTCGAAAGCGTGGGCGTAAAGGAAAAATTCGGCGAAGTGGGCAAAGTGCCGTATCTGCGCAAAGCCTTCAACCTGGAAGTCGCGGATGTAGTTGCGGCGGCGAAGAAAGTAATTTCACGCAAATAACCTCCGCCCTTCAAACGTCAGAACTATCAATCAAAATCCGCCCGAAAACGGGCGGATATTTTTATCCGATAACCGATTACGCTTGCCTTAAAATAAAAATATACCTGTTCCGTGCACGCCACTCCGCACTAAAAGGGCTTTTTCGCTTACGCTCACGCGGCGCATTGCCCCCACCGCTACCAATACGAAACGGAGCACCCTTTCCGAGTGCTCCGTTTAGCTTTAGGATTCGGCGGGGATGGGGGCACTCGCCCACATCTGTGCTTGTATAAGCTGTTTCGTTTGTTTATGGCTTCTCAGATTATACAAGTTATTCGTTTAGCTCGTCAGGTTTGCGCTTTAAGCGCAAACTAGTGCACCACTTTCGCTTTTCTCACGCGGCGCATTGCCCCCACCGCTACCAATACGAAACGGAGCACCCTTTACGAGTGCTCCGTTTCGTATTGGTAGCGGGGATGGGACTTGAACCACATGACCTTCGGGTTATGAGCCCGATGAGCTACCAACTGCTCTACCCCGCGATAGCTTTACTATAATAACAGCATACGTGATGTTTGTCAACTGTTTTGCCCCGAATAAATTATATTCATTGAGGCTCCGTTTATACTCGCTGTTTCGTCGGAGTCGCCGGTATGTGATTTCCCCTTGTTCGATACGAAAAAAACAATTTGAAAAACAGTTGACAAGCCCCGATTTTATTGATATCATATTTTAGCATTCCCGTTCGGAATGCGCCCCTTTAATATGGCGGCGTAGCTTAGTTGGTTAGAGCGGCCGGTTCATACCCGGCAGGTCGTTGGTTCGAATCTGACCGCC
>CALVNM010000060.1 GCA_944349735.1 uncultured Clostridia bacterium
GATACTTCGTTATCTGCCATCTTACTCTCCGCCAATCGATAAAATTATATCGATATTTATTTATCGATTAAATTGTAGTCCCTGCGCTCCGCTCTGTCAAGCGAATTCGCACAATAAAATATAAATTTTTCAGCGTTTGCGAAAGCGGCTTAATTTGTACGTTACCGACTGCCGTGTGGCAAATAAAAAGGCTCTCGCATACCGTGTAATGACGGGGATACCGAGTTATATGCGGTCTACATAAAAATAACAGGAGCGTAAATATGATAGCAATAGTAACAACCGATTTCCCCGAATACACGACGTCGCTGTGCGGAAGGCTCGCTCTCAACAGGCATTGCGCATACGGACTTACCTATTACACTACGGAAATATGCGGTACGCGCGTCATGATAGCCAACGTGGGCGACGGCAAAGTCGCGTCTGCGGTCAATCTCTCGAAACTTCTGAGCTGTCATCGCCCTTCGACGGTGATAGCTGCCGGCAATCTCGCCGGCGTAACCGGGACCAATACCGGCACCGTGATAGTTGCTACCGACAGCGTTCAGTACGACGTTGACTTCAGCAAACTGGGATACTCGTGGGGCGAAATACCCGCTCTCGACAAGACTTACTTCCAGTCCGATCCCAACCTCGTGGCTCTCGCAAGGTGCGCCGGGGCGGCGATACCCGTCAACTACGTTACCGGAAGAGTGGTCACGGGCGACAGATTCATAGCCGACGACGTAAAAGCGAACGATCTCGCCACCACATGGACTGCAATCGGCGTAGACGCGGAAACCGCGGCTTTGGCGGAATGCGCGTATATGTACGGCGTACCGTTCGTATCGGTAAAAGCCGTAAGCAATTCCGGCGGCGCAAACGCCGTCGGCGAATATACCGCAAACCGTCTCGCGGCGGATTCCGTTTCGCTCGACTTCGCTCTCGAAATGGCGAAACTGTGTTCGCCATCCGGCTGCAACCGTTGTTACAGGTGCGGTTCGTAACGGCGCGTCGACATAAGAAAAGAGCCGTCCTTCAAAGGACGGCTCTTGAACGAGCGGTCAGATAATTTATCGTCACGACCCATCTTCCCGAGCCGCGCCGACGAGCGCGCTCGCTCCTATTCTGTCGGCGCCTGCGGCGAGCATCTCCGCCGCAGTCTCGAGGGTACGTATGCCTCCCGCCGCCTTGACCTTAACGTTTGCGCCTACGTATCGGCGGAAAAGTCTGACGTCCTCGACCTTAGCTCCCCATTTGGAGAAACCCGTCGATGTCTTGATGTAATCGGCTCCCGCTTCGGTCACGATACGCGAGACGGCGCGCTTTTCCTCCTCCGTAAGAAGACACGCTTCGACTATTACTTTCAGTATTCTGCCTTCGCAAGCTTTCCTTACGGAGCGTATCTCGTCGGTCACATATTCGTAGCGACCTTCTTTGAGCGCTCCGACATTGATGACCATATCGATCTCGTCGGCACCGTCTTCGATAGCGGAAAGTGTTTCTTCCGTCTTTGCTTTAACGGAATTATATCCGTTGGGAAATCCGATTACGGTACATACGGGCACTCGTCCTGAGGAATATTCCTTTGCGTATCTCACGTGACACGGCGGTATGCAGACGCTTGCCGTCCCGTAATCGACGGCTTCGTCTATGAGCGCCGCCACTTCGGGGCGCGTCGCCGTGACGGACAGAAGCGTATGGTCGCAACGCGACAAAATTTCTTTAACGGTATTTTTATCCATAATAATCGGCTCCATAGTTATCGCTCGATCTGGGGAGCGCGCTTCTCTTTAGCGCGCACGACAAGATTTTCGATCAGTTTCTGGAATTCCACGAGAGGTACGATAAGCACGGCGCAGCCTATGGCTATGCCCCATTCGGCTACATTGAGCGGAGCGATGCCGAAGACTTCCGCTATCGGCGGTACGAGCGTCACGAGCAGAATGAGAACTACGCCGGCAACGAAGGAGAGATCCAGCCAGATATTCTTGAATATATCCTTATGGAATATAGAACTCTCACGCTTTTTGAGGTTGAAGCTGTGGAAAAGCTGTATAAGACAGAGGCTAACGAAAGCCATGGTCATTCCCACTGCCGGTATCGTTCTGTCCGGAAGCACGTAATGTCCTAGAGAGAACGACAGCATCACCAGAGCGGTCTGCATTAAGCCCTGTATCATGATGTCCTGCCCCGTTCTGCCGTGGAAAAGGCTGCTCCCCGTCTTACGCGGCTGAGCGTTCATGAGATTGGATTCCGCCTCCTCGACGCCGAGACTCAGCGCGGGAAGGCTATCGGTAACGAGATTGACCCAGAGTATCATCACCGGGGTGAGGAATTCCACTCCGAGGAATACCGTCGCTATAAACAGGCAAAGCACCTCGGCAATATTCGCCGAAAGCAGGAACTGCACGGCTTTCTTGATATTCGCATAAATTTTTCTGCCTTCCTCGACGGCTCCGACTATAGTGGCGAAATTGTCGTCGGCGAGTATCATGTCAGCAGCGCCTTTCGAGACCTCGGTACCGGTAATGCCCATACCTATCCCTATATCCGCTTCCTTGATCGACGGCGCGTCGTTGACGCCGTCGCCGGTCATGGCTACGACGTTGCCGAACGAACGGTATGCTTTGACGATGCGCACTTTGTTCTCAGGACTTACTCTGGCGAAAACGCTGTAATCCTTGATGACCGAAGCAAATTCTTCGTCGGAGAGCGCGTCAATCTCGGCGCCTTCCATGACCTTGTCGCCGTCGCGGAGAATTCCTATTTCGGCGGCAATAGCCGCCGCCGTGTCTCGGTGGTCTCCCGTTATCATTATAGGTCTCATACCCGCGCCTACAGCGACGCGCACAGCTTCTTTCACTTCGGGACGAGGGGGATCTATCATTCCTATCAGTCCCACGAATATCATGTTTTCTTCTGCGCCGGTCACGTCGTCAAGCCCGTAATTCACCGCTACGCCCAGAACGCGCAGAGCTTTATGAGCCATCTTTGAATTTGCCTTCTCCGCGGCTTTTACGTCCGCCTCCGTGAGAGGGCATATCTCGCCGTTTTTTATTATGCGGTCGCATTTCCTGAGCATAACGTCCGTCGCGCCTTTGATATATGCGACGCGTTCTCCGTTATGCTCGTTGAACGTAGTCATGAGTTTGCGCACGGAATCAAAAGGTATCTCGTCTACTCTGACGTAATCGTTACGGAGCATAGCGTAATCCGAGCCGTGAGATTCCGCATAATATACCAGCGCCGTTTCGGTGGGATCGCCGGAATAACCGGTATCTGATTTCGACGAATCGTTGCACAGAGCGACGGCTCTTATAAGCAATCTGCCGTCCTCGTCGGGATCTTCCTCGGCGGACTTCATACCGCAGGAAGTATATATCTCCTTCACGGTCATCCTGTTAAGCGTGAGAGTACCCGTCTTGTCTGAACATATAATCTCGCAACAGCCGAGTGTCTCGACCGCGGGAAGATTGCGTATTATGGCGTTTCGCTTACTCATTCTCTGAACGCCTATCGCAAGAACTATCGTGACCACGGCGGGCAGTCCTTCCGGTATCGCCGCGACCGCTATAGCCACAGCGGTCATGAAAGCTTCCACTATCGGTATGTTTCTGATAAGCGACGCCGCGAATATCACTACGGCTATGGCCAGAACGGCGATACTCAGCACTTTGGCAGTCTTGGCAAGCTGCTTCTGAAGCGGAGTGGTCTGATCGTCGCTACCTTGAAGCATGCCTGCTATCTTGCCTACTTCTGTCTGCATTCCGGTGGCTACCGCGACCCCCGCGCCCCTTCCGTACGAGACGACTCCCGTCGAATACGCCATGTTTTTACGATCGCCTAATGGCGCTTTTTCGTCGATAACAGCTTCCGAATCCTTCTCTACGGGCACCGATTCTCCCGTTAATGCCGCTTCTTCTATTTTGAGCGACGCCGAAGTCAGAAGCCGCATGTCACAAGGAACTATATCTCCCGCCTCGAGGATGACCAGATCTCCTACAACTATATCTTCGCTGCGCACATGCTCCGTACGACCGTCGCGCAAGACTTTCGAGAAAGGCTTATTCATATTCTTGAGAGCCTCGAGCGCGGCTTCCGCTTTGCTCTCCTGCGTCACTCCTATAACGGCGTTGACTACGACTATCAACATGATAAGTCCCGAGTCTATAAGATCGGAATAATTTTTCTCGAAGATAGCAACCGCCGCCGAAATTATCGCCGCCGCGATTAGCACGATTATCATCACGTCCTTAAACTGTTCGAGGAACTTGACGAAAAGAGATTTTTTCTTGCCCGCGTCAAGCTCGTTCTTGCCGTTTTCGGCGAGGCGCTTTGCTGCTTCCTCGCCGGTAAGTCCCTTCCCGTCCGTATCTGCGGCGCGCAGGACTTCTTCCTTGGATTCCGAATAAAACGTCATATAGCCTCCGTTTATGCATATAAACGAAAAGACTTCCGACAAAAGAGCATCTCTTTTGTCAAAAGTCTCGTTTACCTTTCGGCTGTGCCGCCAGAAGCAAGCTTCGGGATTGTTGGCGGCATCAATTCAAACTACTCCCTTTTGAACTTTGCGGATCACCGCAACGTGTAAGGATATATTATCACCGCGCGATAGCGCTGTCAAGATAAAATCCTTTTATTTGGCAGGCGCCCACACTTTGGGGTAGAACAGGAGGAGCAACGGCACGACCTCGAGTCTGCCGAGGAGCATATCCACGGTTAGTACGATCTTCGAGAATATCGAATAATCGGCGTAAGAATACAACGGACCTACCGCACCCAAGCCGGGACCTACGTTGTTAAGGCAGGAGGCTACGGCGGAGAGGTGCGTGGTAAAATCGAACGTGGCGTGTTCCACTGCCGATACGAGCAGACACGACGCCGCGAATATCGTTATATATACTATGAAATACGAACTCACGCTGTGCGAAAGCTTATCGCTTACGGGCTTGCAATCCAGGCGTATCGTATAATAAGAACGCGGCGAACACGCTTTCTTGAAATTACGTATGCCGTTCTTGAAAAGGATTATAACTCGCGAAACTTTAAGTCCGCCGGCGGTACTTCCCGCAGAACCTCCGATGAACATGAGGAGCACGAGAACGAATTGCGCAAACGCCGGCCATGTGGCGAAATCCGCCGTGGCGTAACCCGTCGTACTCATGATCGTGGAAGCCTGGAAAGAAGAATACCTGAGCGCTTCTCCGAAGGTCTCGTAAACGTTATTTACGAGAAGGCATACGGTGATTGCGAGAGTCGCTCCGACGAATATCGACAGCATCCAATGGAGTTCTTCGCTTCTCAAAGCTTCTCTGACGTGCCCTATCAATATGAAATAGAACAGGTTGAAGTTCATCGAGAAGATCATCATGAAAACCGTTATTACGATGTCCACGTAAACAGAATCGAAATGTCCCACTGAATCGACGTAATTGGAAAATCCGCCCGTACCCGCCGTACCGAAAGCATGGATGAAGCTGTCGAACAAATTTACGTTTTTGTCTATAACGAGCAGGACTACTTCGAGCGCGGTAAGCGCGATATAGATACCGTAAAGTATCCTTGCGGTAAACCGAAGTTTACTTACTATTTTACCGAACTGAGGTCCGGGAACCTCGGCTTTCAGCAGGTGGACAATGGCGGGGTTACTTTTCGGAAGCACCGCTATGACGAAAACGAGCACCCCCATACCCCCTATCCAATGCGTCATACTGCGCCAGAAAAGGAGACTTTTCGGAATGATCTCCACGTTGGGGATGATCGACGCACCGGTGGTGGTGAAACCGGACACGGTCTCGAACAGGCAGTCTATGAAATCGGGTATCGCACCGCTTATGCGGAAGGGAAGCGCTCCGAAAACGGACATGCATATCCACGCAAGCGCCACGATGACGAAACCTCCTCTCGCGCGGATAGAACTGTCTTTGGGTTTAAGGATTATGCACGGGATACCCACCAAAAGCAATACGCCTATCGTGACTCCGAATGCAAGCGGAGTATTGTATTCGTACTCGCCGTATCCGAAAGTCATCACGAACGGAACGAGCATGAACGCCGCAGTCACGACTGCGATCTGTCCGAGTATGTAAGCGGTCAACCGGTAATTCATCGCTCACCCCAATATCTCGTTGAAATCGTCCGTAAACTCTCGGGTCGTGACCACTATCACGGTATCTCCTTCCTCTATCGTGGAGTTGCCGTCGGGCACTATGATCTCGTTATTACGGATTATGGTGGCGATGATGATGTTTTTACCGAGCTTTACGCTTCTCAGCGGCATGCCGAGCGCTTTGAAATCCGATTGCACGCTGAATTCGAGAGCTTCAGCCTGATCGTTGACGATACGATGAAGCTTGTTGACCTTACCTCCCACGGTATTCTGCATACCGCGCACGTAACGCACTATCTGATCCGCAGTGGTGGCCCTTGTGGAAACTATGCTCTCCACTCCCACGCTTCTCAGCATCTTGTAATAAGGCATCTTATCCACTTTGGCGATCACCTTCTTGACGCCTTTGCTACGCGCGAACATGGAGAGGATTATGTTCTGCTCGTCGAAGCCGCACAGCGCTATGAATGCGTCCGTGCGTGTGAGCCCCTCGTCTACCAGAAGATCCTGATCGGTGCCGTCGCCGTGGATTATTTCTACTTTATTGAGGTTTTCGCTTAAGAATCTGCAACGCGTTTCGTTACTCTCGATTATCTTGACGCGTATGCCCATGCGGCGCAGTTCCTTTGCAAGATAATACGCGATCATTCCGCCGCCGACGATCATTACGCTGCGGGTGCCTTTACCGCCTGTAGTTTCCTTGAAAAACCCCGCTATCTCCTGGGAAGAGGCGGTAAAATACACGTTATCGCCCGCTTCCAAACGGAAATTCCCTTTCGGGATATGAACTTTCCCTGCCCTCTCGACGGCGCATATCAATACTTTGGTGCTGAATTTGGAAGAAAGATCCTTGAGTTCCGTACCGTTGAGCGCGTCGGTCTCGGTTATCTTGATCTCCGCAAGGTTTACTTTCCCGTCCGCAAAAGTATCTATTTTGATTGCGGACAAAAATCTGAGAGAGCTGGCTATGTCGCTTGCCGTCTCGTGTTCGGGGTTGACCATCATCGAAAGCCCCAGTTCTTTACCCTGAAACAAAGTAAAATATTCGGGAGTCCTTATGCGTGCGATGGTCTCTTTCGCATTGAATTTCTTGCCGACCATACAGCAAAGGATATTCATCTCGTCGTGCGGAGTACACGCAATGAGCAGATCCGCAGACCCCGCGTCGGCTTCCTCCAGCACTTCGTAGCTCGCTCCGTTACCGAGTATGCCTTTGACGTCGTAATTATCGATGATATTCTCGAGCTTTTTCGCGTCCGTGTCGACCGCGACTATATTGTGCCCTTCATCGGATAATCGACCCACGAGTTCCTGTCCGACGTTGCCGACTCCCACTATGATGATATTCATGCCTCTCTCCTTGCGCGCCTCGTATGCGATAAAGTCCGCGAGCATACGTCAAAAGTTTAACACATCGACGCAAATATTACAACTGATTTTTCCCGTCGGTAATGCGTACGAGCGCCTTGCGGAAATCTGCGAGAGTCTTACCGCGTGCCAACGAATAATAAAACACTCTTCCGTCGTACCTGCCGCAGACGCCTCGTATCGCGTTATAGCCGCAATCGTTCTCTCTTACGCATATCAGCAGGCTGTCGAAAGGCATTCCTCTATGCTCTTTTACGCGGTCGTATAGAAATTCCGCCCAGAGTCCGGAGCGCATTTCTTCCTTCGTGAGCCTGTCCAAACTTACGCCGAGAGCGGGCATTTCGTAACCGCCTTCGTTAATCTCGCGGAGAGTATCTGCGGCTTCGGCGGTTTCTTCCGATCCCGCGGCGAAAATATACTCTTCCCCGTCGCGGTAAACTTTAAGTCCCGAAGGCGAAGCGAGCGCGTCTTTAAGATAATTCTCGTTATATTCGGATTCGTTCAAACCTCTGTCTCCTTCACGTACGCGCCGACGTACGACCTATTGAATTATACATTACCGCGTTCGGTTACGTCAATGTATTTTACCGTCGGATCGGCAGCAACCGTAGCGATACCGCTTTTTGCCTCAGAATGTTGCCATATCCCTGATAATGTTGTATAATCGGTATAAATTGAACGGAGGAGATTATATGTACGATATTATATGCAATCCTGTATCCGGCAAAGGCTCCAGTCTTGCCGCGCTCAAAAAAATAGAAAACGTCCTGACCGAAAGGAAGATACCTTATACCGTCCACCTCACGGAACGCCCCATGCACGCCACAGAGCTGACGCGCGAGATCAACCGTAAGGACCACGCCGACCTCATCGTCATGGGCGGCGACGGCACCCTCAACGAAGTACTCAACGGTATAGAAAATTTCGATACCCTCGATCTCGGAATAATTTCCTGCGGTACGGGTAACGATTTCATAAGGGCTGCGAAACTTCCCTCCGATGTCGAAGAAGCGCTCGGTGTCATACTGCGCGGCAACGTAGGCCATTTCGATTATCTCCAGCTCGGCGCGAGAAGGGCTTTGAACTGCGCGGGCGCGGGAATGGACGTGGACGTACTCGTGAGATATTCTACGATGAAAGCCTTCAAAGGCAAAGCCAAATATTACGCGTCGCTTATTGACACCCTCATCAAATGCAAATTCCATAA